>NZ_JBGFSM010000011.1:100166-144179 GCF_041679265.1 Autumnicola aciditolerans | reverse complement strand
GCGCAGAGTTACAGCATTTATGATAAACTTTATGAAAACCGCAAAACCCTTGGCCTAATAGCAGGAACCTTTTTAGGGGCAACACTTTTTTCATCGCTTATGGGCAGTAAGGATTAAGTGAAATTTATAAAGCTATTAAACAACATTTTCAATTGCCACCTGATGGGTGGTAGTTGAAAGTGTTTTTTTATTGAATTAAAACTGAATTGGTATGGATTTGATGGTATCGGTGTTCTTTGTTAGTCTTTTAATATTAGCCTCCGGTGGTTTGTTTAAATGGATGGAAGACGTTTTTCTTACCGGCCCGCTGATAGCTATGGTGTTGGGAATTATAATTGGCCCGGAGGTGCTTAATATCATTCATTTTAATGGTGAATTTGAAGCAGAAGGAACCATGAAGATCGCCTGTGAATTTACAATAGCCATGGCTTTAATGGCTACCGCTTTAAGGATACCCGATAATTTCTTTAGAAAACACCTGTGGAGCCAGTCAGTCATTATTTGTTTGGGAATGATTTTTATGTGCCTCTTGAGCACGTGTGTATTCTATGTTTTGCTGGATGGTTTTTCATTTACGCAATGCCTTCTTTTTGGAGCTATTATCACTCCTACAGATCCCGTAATTGCTGCCACCCTTATCACTGGTGAAAAAGCCAAAAAATATCTTCCCTCCATGGTTAGAAGAACGCTCTCTTTTGAAGCAGGTGCAAATGACGGGCTCGCCTATCCCATTGTTTTATTTTCAATTTTTCTAGTGAACAATGGCATAAACGACTTTCCTACGGGTAAATTTCTAAAAAATACCATTTTATATGAAACGGTGTTGTGCTCTATAATCGCCTATCTTGTGGGCCGTATAGCCGGATTTTTAATGCATAAAGCCAACGAAAAAAATATCATGAATAAAAAATCCATACTTCCTTTTAGCCTGGCGCTTGCTTTTATGCTTCTCTCCGGCCTGGATGCCATTAGCATGAATGGTATCATTGGAGTTTTTGTAGGAGGCCTGGGATATGCCCGTTACCTCAATAAACAGGAAGACCTCCAGGAAGAGCGCGTGCAGGAATCCATGGAACGAATTTTCACCATTCCCGTATTCTTTTTCTTAGGGATTGCACTGCCCTGGCAGGAATGGATGGATTTAGGCTGGACTGCTGTCTTTATTTGTATAGGCATTTTATTGTTCCGAAGGATTCCTGCTCTACTTCTGCTTATGCCGATTATACCAAAATTCAGGAAAAAATTAAACGATGTTCTTGTAATGGGATGGTTTGGCCCCATAGGAGTGGCTGCTCTTTATTATGCCTTACATGCCAAAGAAAAAACAAGTGTGGAAGAAGTCTGGATTATTCCTACTTTAATGGTGTTCGCTTCTACCATTGTTCATGGAATCACCAGCCTGCCGTTTGAAAGATTATCTTATAAGCTAAGAAAATCTGGGGAAGACGATTAATGTTAAAAAGCGGTTTCGGCATTATTTCTATACCTGCTTTATTCTCACTTTTTTCTTCTTAAGGCGCGTATTGTTCAAAATGCTAATAAGCTGTACTGCTTTAGAAGCAGGGACTGAAACAAAAGCGCAATCCTGTTTAAGTTCAATTAGGCCCAGTTCCTCTTTAGCCAGTTTTCCCTGCTTTAAAAAAAGGCCCGCAATATCTCCTTTGGAGATTTTATCTTTTCTTCCTCCGGAAATAAATAAGGTGGCAAGCGAAGTTTTATTATGAAGCTCCCGGTTGGAAATTTTCCCGATATTTTTAGAATAGCTATCAGGTACAATATAATCCGGCAGTATTTCTTTTTCATACTGAAGAACATAAGCTATTCCTTCTTTATGCATACGGGCGGTGCGGCCATTTCTATGAATAAACTCTTCTTTTCTGTGGGGTAGCTGGTAATGTACAATAAAATCTATTTCAGGCACATCTATTCCTCTTGCAGCCAGATCTGTAGCCAGTAAAATCCTGTAAGTACCGTTTCTGAATTTTATGAGGGCGCGCTCCCGCTCCTTCTGCTCAAGCCCACCATAAAAGCTGCCATGGCTTATCGCTGCTTTTTGAAGAAAATGGCTTACTTCAGCAATGCTCTCTTTAAAATTGCAAAATATAATCCCAGATTTATTCCCGGTGTTTTCCAGAAGCTGTGCCAGGCATTCGAATTTATCCCGGGAAGTGGAAACCAGAAGTTCAGTTCTTAAGCCTGGGTTAGAATCTGAAAGATAATTGACTGTCCTCGCTGAACTAAGGCCTGTAAAAGATGGAATTTCAATATTCTGTGTGGCTGAAGTGAGAATCCTCTTTTTTAGATTTGGAAGTGCAGTAATGATCTCTTTCATTTCTTCTTCAAACCCTACTTCAAGAGATTTATCAAATTCATCTAAAATGAGGCTATGGATATGCTCCACGGCAAAACTTTCTCTTCTTAAATGATCGGCAAGCCTGCCGGGGGTCCCAATAAGAATAGCCGGGGCATGACTTAATTCTTCTTTATCTTTAGAAAAAGCCCTTCCGCCATATACGGCATTTGCTTTAAACCCTGAACCCATTTCCCTGGTTACCTGTTCTATCTGGATGGCCAGTTCCCTGGAAGGTACCAGGATCATGGTTTGTACTTCTTCTAAATCGGGATCTAAATTCTCTAATAATGGTAGTAAGAATGCAAGGGTTTTACCCGTTCCTGTGGGAGAAAGCAGGATGGTATCTTCTTTTGCCATCACTGCCTCAAAAGCCTCTTCCTGCATAGGGTTAAGCTTTTCTATTCCCAGTTTTTGAAGTATTTGCTCTCGATTCTTGAAGGATTTTTTCATACGGCGAAAGTACACTATTTTAATTTCTAAAAATCCCTTGGAATAGCAAGTCATAAAACAAAAAAAAGCTCCTGTTTTTTTACAGAAGCTTTAAATTATACAAAAAGAAAAGTATTTAAATTTTCTTTACTCTCACGGCGTTCATTCCTTTTAAGCCTTTTTCAAGCTCATAAGTAACCTTATCATCTTCATCAATTTCATCTATACAACCGCTTACATGCACAAAATGTTTTTCCTGGCTAGCCAAATCTATAATAAAGCCAAAACCTTTAGAATGATCAAAGAAAGAAACCTTTCCTTCTTTGGGTGCATGTTTATCTTCTTCTTCCCGTTCCTCTTTTTTAGGAACACCTATTTCAATTTCTGAAGCGTCTATTTCAACTTTATCAGAAGGATCAGGAGGAGTATCAGTAAGATTACCATTTTTATCTACATAGGCTATCTCAAAAGAACTACCCTTAGAGCCTGATTTTCGTTCTTCTCTCTTCTTCCGCTTTTCTTCCCGCTTTTTGGCCTTTTGTTTTTCTTTTTCAATTTTATTAAATGTTTGTTGAGATTTTGCCATTCGATTTCTAGTATTGGTATTTATATGGTTTAAAATAATAATTTAATTTGATCTACAGCCGTAATTAAAACTACTTTTTCAAAAATTTTAATCTGCCGTTATGCAAATATAAGATATAATTTACTATTGTCTATTTAAAGATTTAGGAGCCTTTTGCTGCGAGAAAAAATCTAAGACGTCTTATTGCCATTTGCTTCAAATTTTGTGAGAAACTATTGTTAAGTTTTCCTTTTCGGGTTACATAAACCAATAGCCTTTTGTAAATTCAGAAACAATAAAAAAATAGTACAATGAAAGCTGTAGGATTTAAAAAAAGTTTATCAATTGAAGAACAAAATAGTTTCATTGAGTTTGAAACGGAAATACCCAGCCCCGGCGAGCAGGATTTGCTGGTGAAAATAGAAGCAGTATCTGTTAATCCCGTAGATTATAAAGTAAGAAAAGGTGCCGCAAAGGATAAAGAATTAGATTCGCCCAAGATCATTGGCTGGGACGCCTCCGGAGTGGTAGAAGCTGTTGGTGCTAAGGTCAAGAATTTTAAAAAGGGAGATGAAGTTTTTTATGCGGGGGTAATTAATCGTCCTGGTTGTAATGCAGAATACCAGGTTGTTGATGAGCGAAGCGTGGGACATAAACCACAAAATTTGTCATGGGAAGAGGCGGCGGCCATGCCATTAACTTCTCTTACGGCCTGGGAATGTATTTTTGAAAGGCTGAATATTGCTGAAAATAGCGGGGCAGGTAAAACTGTGTTGGTTATAGGTGGTGCCGGCGGTGTAGGTTCTATAGGAATTCAATTGCTAAAAAAACTTACGCAAATGAAGGTGATTGCAACGGCCTCCAGAGAAGAGACTGAAAAATGGTGCCGTGAGAAAGGAGCAGATGTAGTGGTAAACCATAAAAATCTCCAGAAAGAAATGGAGAAAAGGGGTTTTGAAGAGGTAGATTATATTTTGAATTTTTCTAATACTGAACTTCACTGGAATGCAATGGCTGAACTTATTAAGCCTCAGGGACATATTTGTTCTATCGTAGAGACCAGTGAACCGGTAGATTTAAACAAGCTGAAAAACAAAAGTGTCGCTTTCCATTGGGAATTAATGTTTACCCGCCCAACACTGCAAACACAGGATATGCAGCAACAACACGAAATTCTTGAAAGAATTTCCAGTTTAATGGAAGAGGGAATTCTGGAGTCTACTTTAAACGGAACATTCCCGGGTCTGAGTGCAGCAACTTTTAAAGAAGTACATAAACTGCAGGAATCTGGTAAATCAATTGGAAAAAATGTGATTAAGTATTAAAAAAAGGTGCTTCCTGAAATAAAAATATTCTAAAACCTTTAACCCGTTTAACTTGGGGATAGGTTAAATTTAAAACATTTGGGGAAGCACCTTATCGCAATGCACAGAAAATTCTTACGAATTAACGTTTTCCAGGTTTCTTGTTTTTACTTCATAATCCAGATATCCTTTTTTCCCTGTGGTATAAAAAGTATCTTCATCCCAATTGGTTAAAGGAACATTCTGATGAAAACGTTCTACAAGATCTGGATTGGAAATGTAGGGCTTTCCAAAGGCTACAAGATCGGCATTACCTTCATCTATAACCTTATTACCTTTTTCCTGATCAAAATTGCCATTTATGATAATGGTGCCTTTATATATTGGCCGGTATCTTTTGGCAATTTCGGTTTCAGCAAAAGGAATATCAGAAACATCGTTGAAGGGCTCTGATAAATGCAGGTAAGCCAAATCATAATTATTCAGCTTCCCTATAATATAATCAAATGTTGGGATGGTTTCCTCGTCCATAGTCATGCCAAAAATACCGTTTAAAGATGGGTTCAATCTTAATCCTATCCTTCTTTCAGGCATTACTTCTTTTACAGCATCTAAAACTTCAAAAAGAATGCGCGCACGGTTTTCTATTGAACCTCCGTAGTTATCTGTACGGTGATTGGAGGTCGCATTAAAAAACTGGTGGAAAAGATAGCCATTAGAAGAATGTATTTCCACACCATCAAATCCTGCCGACATGGCATTTTTAGCCGCATTTTTAAAATCCTGAACCGTTCTTTTAATATCCTCTACAGTCATTTCCCTGGGTGTCACGGTATCTTTAAATCCCTCTGGAGTAAAAGATTTTGCTTCAGGATTTATGGCTGAAGGCGCCAAAGGCAAATCGCCGTCATGGAAATCTGGATGGGACATTCTTCCCACATGCCAAAGCTGAATAAAAATTTTCCCGTTGGCAGCATGCACTTTTTCTGTTACTTTTTTCCAGCCTTCCACTTGTGCGGCGCTATAAATTCCCGGTGTATTAACATAACCCACCGCTTCTTTAGAAACCTGGGAACCCTCGGTTATTATTAAACCTGCACTGGCCCTTTGGGCATAATATTCATCCTGCATACCTTCCGTAGGTTTATTTTCAGGATTATCTGCCCGGCTTCTGGTCATTGGAGCCATCACCACGCGGTTAGAAAGTTCAAGATCGTTTAATAAATATTTTTGCAGCAGAGGCTGTTTCGTTACAGTCTTCATAGTTTTTCCTTTTTTTTAGCAATTCTAATTTGATTAAACTCAAACCGGCTTCCGAAGTTTTTTTCATAGCAATTTTCTTCCCAAAGAAGCCGGTTTAACAGAATTAAAATTTAAACATGATAATTCTGCCTGTTTAATGCCCTACAAATTTACGCAGATAGCCATGTTTTTTTGCTTGATATATGTTAGCCTGTGCTGTTAAAAAATGTTAAGTCAGGAGATTTCTTTTCGGATGCGACTAAGGCTTTCTGCCTTGATTCCCAAGTAGTTGGCAATAATGTAATTTGGAACACGGCTTTCTATTTGTGGATAGTCTTTACAGAAATCAAGATAACGTTGTTTTCCTGTTTTTTGCAACGCGGAAAGGATCCGGCTGCGCAGGGACACAAAAGCCTTAGTGGTCTTGATACGAAAAAAACGTTCAAATTTAGGGATGCGTTTGTAGAGCATTTCCAGCGTTTGCCTTTCTAGCCCAAGCAACAGGCAATCTTCAATGGCCTCCACATACAATTCTGCTTTCTTGCCGCTAAAAAAGGCCTCAAAATCACTTATCCACCAGTCTTCTACTGCCAACTGAATAATATGTTTATTTCCTGCTTCATCCTGGTAGTATGATTGTAGGCATCCTTTTACCACATAATATTCTGCATCTACCTTATCCCCCGGCCTGGTAAGGAACTGCTTTTTATTAATTTTTTTTTCCGATAAAACGCTAATAAATTCTTCCTCTTCCTGTTTAGAAAGGTGAATATGTTCAGACAAATGCGTTAAAATTTCAGGATACATGAATAAAAATAAGAAGAAACAAGCTTATAAAATTTTATTGATTCCTATACTTGGCAAAATTCGGTTATAAAACAGCAAATTCCTGTACCAAACTTTGAATAAAAATGCTGATAATAATGATCTACTTTCTGCCTGATATTTCTAAATTAGAATATGATCTTTAAAGGAACCGAGCTGCCTGTTCATTAACCTTTGAATGTAAAGATATAAAAATGTAGCTAATCTTTCTTCTCCCGGCGATTACTGCTATTCTTTTTTTACAGGCACCATATATACCGGAATCCTGGTTTTTTCCAGAACTTTGGATGCCACAGTTCCTACCAATAGCTTTTCTAGGGCAGAATGGCTGTGGGTGCCCATTACAATAAGGTTTGCCTTCCAGTGCTTAGCGTAATCCAACACTGCGGCAGCCGTATCTCCTTCAGCAAGATGGTAATCTACAGAAGGATCTCCAAGATGCGCTACAATATTTTTCAAATAATCTTCAGCAAAGCTTCGCATCTCTGTGGCAAGATTTATTTCTGTTGAAATATCATAGCCGTTGTAGCCCATAAAACCGGGATATTCCATTCCGTAATATCCAACATCTGTAAGCACATGGATAAGACAAACCTGCGCTTTAAGGGTTTTAGCAAGTTCATATCCCCGGGTGACCACTTCTTCTGATACCGGATGATAATCTATGGCTATCAGTACTTTTTTCATTTCAATGGAATTGTTTAGGCTGAAGTTACTAAAAAAAGGAGCATAACTTGCGTAGGAGATCAGGAATTTACTCGCCCCTTGTAGCCCTGCTGGTTTTTCTGACGGAATTTGGATGGAGAAATTCCATATTTTTCTTTAAAGATCTTAGAAAAATAGCTTTTATTGATTAGGCCTATCCGGTCCACAATTTCAGCCAGACTATAATCTGTATTCAACAGTAATCCCTCTGCCATATTTAGGCGCGTCTTTTTCACAAAACCGTTCACTGTTTGGGAATATAGTTCTCTAAAGCCCTGTTGAAGTTTATTGGCATTTAACCCCACTTCTTTTGAAATTTCCTCCACATTGTGATAACTGGTAATCTGGTTTTGAATCATTTCTACTGCCTTTTCTACCTGCATCACTTCGTACTTCCTAAGCAGGGAACGCCTACCTTCATCTTTAAGATCGTCCTGATATTGTAAAATCTGAAGGGCAACAATTTCGTAAACTTTACCTTCAATAAACATCTTATTGAGAAAATCTTCACTATCAAAACGGTTAATTTCTCTAAAAATATCATAGATCTTAAGGCTATACCTGCCCTGGTAATAGAAGACATTTTCAGCTTTAGTATCTGTAAAGAGATTTCTTATTTCCTTTTCCATGCTTTTTATTTCACAGCGGGTCTTGATCTCAAACTGGTCCCGCTGGATTTCTACGCTGTTAAGTTGAGATGTAATCCCTCCCTTAAACTGTAGCACATGGCCATTATTGCGCTCACTGGCCACAATTACATTTTCAAATTTGCCAATTTCATGTACAGATAGTTCATTTGAAAAATAATGGTCTACAGAACCTTCAAGAGCATATATAAATTTAACCGGGTGTACATCGCTTTTAACAAATCGAATTTCAAAATCTTCCTTAAAAAAACAGTTGTAACGTATTAGTCCCAACCCATTATGAAAATTAAGGCCGGTGATCTTCCCCTTACCTAAATGTGCAGGAATCCGTATATAATATTCTTCACAATTTTGCTCTTAAGGTATGTTTAATGCGTTGGCTATATCTCTAATTACCTCATCCAGAGGCAAGGAGTTAATTTTTATTGTGTTCAAGAAAAACGGTTTTAAATCATATTTCAAAAATCATCACTGTTTAAGATAAAATAAAATGTTTTAATAAGAGGCTAAGGATTTCATAAATTTTTTCTTCGAGCATAATTTTTAACTATAATTCCAAAGAAACCAGCCTTGGCATCTTGTTGCTTAGTAAAAGATAGATAAAAAAAGCCGCTAATAAAGCGACTTTTTATAAAAGAGGTAAGCAGGTTTTTATCTTCTTTCTCTATAACCGCTATCCCTTGCATGCTCTTCTTCTTTAATCTGATGCTCTTCTGTAACCGTATGTTCCGGAGAACCCAGGCTTCCTCCAAAGAAACCGGCACAGGCACCAAGTAACAAAACCCCAAAAGCAATAATGCTGAAGGTTCCAACGGCATCAGAAATCTTATCGCTTAGTTCTACCGCTTTCTGTTTTGCATTGGCATAAAATTGTTCTGCACTGTCAATAGCTTCCTGAATTCGCTGATCCCAGTTTTCAATCATTCTATCAATATCAGCTTCGCTTAGATTAGTATTTTGCGTTAGATAATTTTTTAATTCTTCCGTCTGGATGTAATCCTGGTTCCCCTGAGTAGTAATCTGAAGATCTCCGTTTTCATCAATATCAAACTGCAGGTCGTTTACAAATTCCTCAATATCCATAGATTTAATCAGGCCTTTTGCCTTAACTCCGGTTTGCTCCATAGCTTCCCGGGTCTCACCCGATGCATCTTCCGGTAAAATATCATACTGCTCTGCCGTATTTACAACTTGCAGAATCTCTTCTTTAATTTTATCTGTAGTTAAATTTGCCTGGTCCTGGGATTGTTGTTGCGCTTTATCCACCTGTACTGTTACCTGTTTAGCGCTGTCTCCTCCAAATAATCCTGAAACCACACTTCCCATACCATTCATAATAGAACCTACTGTAGAGGTAAGAAAATAGAAAGTGACTACGGCATAAAGGGCCCATGCTAAAAAACCATGAATTCCACCATCTGCAGCAGAAGGAAAGCCAGACATCCTTCCTGCCACCATTCCTCCTACAAAGAGAGCGGCAAGATTAGACAGGCCCCACCATATTATAGTTGCTGTCCCTAATCCGGCCAGAGGATCAGATTCCGTCATTGGATCTATGGAGCTTAATCCAATTCCCAGGCCTAATAGATTTAGTAGGAATGCCACAGCTAAAGCGGTAAGCGCTCCTGCAAATATTGCTCCCCAGGAACTTCTTTTTACTTTTTCATCAAAATGCTCTGTGTTTGTGTAAGTTGTTGCCATAATTTAATTTTATTGGTTTTTTATAATTTACCATGCGCTCCTCTAATCCCAAGCATTTAAAGCTGCTTTTAACATCACATATTAGGTTATTTAACAGCAAATTAGCGATCCTAGCATTTTTTCCTCTTCGCCTTAACGGATATAAAATATTAAATCATCTTCTCCTGCTGAAGCATTTATCCGGAATAAATGTATCTTTAAAATATTATATTGCTATGACTATGAATCAACAAGAAAAAAATGAAATAAATGGGGAGAAGCTACAAACGTTGCTAGAGCGAAATTATGATGCCCGGGAAGGTTTTAAACAGGCTATGGAAGATACCCATAATCATGATTTAAAAAGATTTCTGTTTGCAAAAGCCATACAAAGGGGAGAATTTATAGCTGAACTTGAAAACCAACTTGATTCTCTACATGAAAAAGCCCAAAAAGAAGGTACCATTTCCGGCACAGTTCACCGCGCCTGGATTGATTTAAAAACCACCCTTGCGGGCAAAGAGGATGTGGAAGTTCTTGAAGAATGTTTGAGAGGCGAAAAAGTAATTCTGGAAGAGTACCAGGAAACCTTGAAAAAAGAAAATTTTCCGGGAGAATTGGCTGCTGTTTTGCAGAAGCAGATGTTAGAAATTCAAAAAACCCTGGATGAAATTAAATCATTGGAAGACCTGGAGGAACGAAAATGGGATGCAGATAAAGCATTTTCTTCAAAAATATAAAGGTGTTTTATTGATTTTTTACCACGATTAAACTGGCTTTTGCTCCGGTAAGTAAATTCCATTCCTTCCTAGCAAGCGGTTCTCCATCCTCATCAAATACTCTAAGCTCTGCTGTATTGGGGCCGGAGGATCCCTGGTTGAGAGCCTCAAATTCAATATTGTTGAGCCCGTTTGCCAGGGTAATCAAAATGGGGCGATATCCCGCTCCAAGGGAAATACTGGGTTCTACTACAGTCCCGTTAACCGAAATTCTCACCTTATCTCCATCTACATATTCATGATCCCTACAATAAAGCTCTACAAACTTTCCCTTGGTTTTAAAATCTCCAAGATATTGATCTACCCTGTATTCTTCTTTTGCTTCCTTGTCTTTTTTCCACTTCTTTTCATAAACGCTCCCTGCGGTAAGAAGATCATTTTTTGTTTCTCTGAAATCAAGCTTTTTTGGTTCCTTTTTTAAAAATTCACTGTCTGTATTTTCTTCCTTCCTTAATTTTAAAGCGGGAAAAGCTCCCGTTTTACTTTCAGAAGCTGCAGGAATTGCCGTTCCGGAGTTAGTTGCCCTGGGAATTTCAATTTGGGCAAAAACACCTGCTGAAATCAGGAAGATGCCAAGAGTAAGAAACTTTTTCATTTTCAAAATTTATGAAAGGTGATATGGCTTTATACTACAAATATATAGCCAAAATACCTGCTGTCTATTTTTTTTGATCTTTTCCAGAAAGACGCGATGCATATTCTTCTTCCATTTTAGTGTAAACAGACCAGAAACCTTTGGGTTCCAGATCTTCCAACCTGTCTGATAGAATATTAAGATGTGTATGCCATCCCGCGCATACGCTTATTAAAGTATCCCGGTGTTTTGCCAGGTTAGAATGGGTAAGGCGCAAATGAGTAAGATCTGCCTTTCTTTCAAGATGGAAGCTTACCACAGAACTCCCGCTCCAGGTAAATCTTAAAAATTCCGGAATTTTAACCGATACCGTTTTCCCTTCTACCACTTCTCCATCTGCTTTATCCTGAAATTTCTGCGGAATAGGGTCTTCTGCCTGCGACAGGTTTCTATGCTGAAAGATCAATTTTACTTTTCCTCCAGGTATGGTTTCCATTTCGCCTGAAGCGAGCCAAAGGCCGCGTTTATCACTATCGGTAAGGTATTCCCAAACTTCCTTTACTTCATTAGGAAACTCCCGGTTAAAGTTTATAGTGCCATCTTTTTCAATTTTCCCGTACATCTCCATACTTTCTAAAATTATTTTAAGTGCACCTAATATAGTATTTATTATTAATGAAATAATGTCCCTCTTTACCTGAAAAAATATTTCCCTGTCTTTCTGCAGATCTAAAAAATCCAATCCTTTTTAAAAAATTATTTTTCTTCTCCATAAGATTTATGCCTATTTTTTTGAAAAAATGAGGAGTATTGAAGAACTTGCGGGAGTCCTACATTCAGGACCCGATAAAAACCAAACCATGACCATTCATCACCTGCTTGAGGAAAATTCTATCGCCAATAAATTTATAGCTCAGTTAAGGGATAGTTCTGTACAAAAAGACAGATTACGATTCAGAAAAAATATTGAAAGAATTGGGGAAATCCTGGGATATGAACTAAGTAAGAGCCTGGGGTATTCGCAAACTGCAATTACTACTCCATTGGGAGAGGCTTCTGTAAATTTGCCAAAGGATGAGGTAGTGGTTTGTTCTATTTTAAGAGCGGGATTACCGCTGCACACGGGGTTGCTGAATTATTTTGACGATGCTGAAAATTCTTTTATTTCAGCCTATCGTCATCATCCCGACAACGAGGAGGAATTTCAGATCCTGGTGGAATATCTTGCCTCACCTTCGCTGGAAGGGAAAATACTTCTTCTGGCAGATCCCATGCTGGCTACAGGAAGTTCTTTTGTGAATGTATTGGGAGCCCTGGAGCCTATGGGAAAACCAAAAGAAATTCATCTTGTTTCTGTTATAGGGGCCCGTGAGGGAATAGAATACGTGGGCAGGGAATTCCCTGAAAATTCTCATTTATGGATTGCAACCATTGATGAAAAATTGAATGATAAAGGCTATATTGTTCCAGGCCTGGGCGATGCCGGAGACCTTTGCTTTGGCCCTAAATTACAGCACTAGAAAGGATAACCAATTGCAAAATTGAATATAGGACTGCCAAAATCGTAAGACCAGCGTTCTCCTTCAGGAAGTGCCGGGTCATGCATTGGGGCGGCAAGATCAAAACGTATCACAAAACTTTGGATATCTACTCTCAATCCTACTCCTACTCCAATCCCCAGTTCTGTAAGGAAATCTGATCCAAACTTCCCCCTTTCAACAAATTCCTGCTGGGAAGGACTTCTTTCTTCTCCTTCGGGCAAAGAATTTACCTGGGTGTTCCATACATTTCCAGCGTCAGCAAAAACGGCACCTTTAAAAAACTGGTAAATCGGGAAACGGTATTCAATATTTCCCTCCAGCCTTAGGTTTCCTGTACGGTCAAAATAACTGATTCCTTCATTATCTCCCGAGTAACTTCCGGGGCCCAAAGAACGGGTTCTAAATGCCCTTACACTATAAGGCCCACCGGCAAAATATTGCTTAATAAAAGGAAGAACTTCAGAATTACCATAGGCATAGCCATATCCTGCAAACACGCGTGAGGCTATGGTCTGTTCTTTAGCGAAATTAAAATGATACCTAAAATCAATATCAGTCTTGGCATACTGTGCGTATTCCTGGCCCAGAAATTCTTTAGGCCTTTCTGCCCCCGTGCCCGCAACAAGGCTGATGGTGTTGCCGGCAATATCCCAGGTGTTATTAAGAAAAAACTGATGGGTCTCCCCCTTATCTACCATCCCGTTGTATGTAAAGGAATAGGTAAGGCCTGCAATAAACTGCTGCTCAAAACTGCTTTGCAGAAATGGGTTATCCTGGAGAATCTGTTCAAATTCATCACTGGTATTGCTGAGCTTGGTATAAGCTACAGATATTGGTGTTAATTCATGCGTAATGTATCTGTTTGCATCCCATAAATAGCCGAAACTGGCCAGAACAGAGCCAAGGGTAAAAAGGTTGCTCCTGTTCATATAATCAAAGCTAAGGCCTATTTTTGTTTTAGGAATGGAATAGTCAAACCAGTTTTCATTTATTGAAACAGGAAACAAAAGCCTGGGGAAAATAAGGTCTGTACTTAATCCTAATTGAAGAGTACTAAGGCCGGTGTTACTTCCTCCTGCTATCTGTGTCTCGTAACCCACCTTTCCCGTAACATTCAAAATTTCCCCACCCTTAAATAAATTCCTGTTGCTGTAGGTTACTGCCAGTGTGGGTCCCGCAAAATTGTTAGATTTTGTAACTCCCTGTAATTCTGCACGGATAGATCTTTTATTAAGGGGGGAAAGATAAATATTCGCTTGCAGCAGCCCAAGACTGTCTGTAGCGGTGGAATCTATTTCGTTATATTGGATATTTACAAATTTGTATGCCCCAATAGAGCCTAATCTGCGGCTGGTATTTCCGGAAGTTTCAGGACTGTAAAAATCCCCTTCATTTATAAGGATATAAGGATCCAGCCGTTTGGGTTTAAAGAACTCCTCATCCCTGATGTAATTTTTATTATCAAAATGTACGGTATCCAGCTGTATAGAATCGCTCCCAACGGTATAATGTGGATATACATTAACTTCTGCTATCCGGTAAGGAATTACAGCTTTAGGAGGAACATCTTTTTTAAGCTTCAGGAAGAGGTCAAATTGTTTGTTATCGTATTGATTGGTATCTGCTTCAAAAATTAAGAAACCCGGATTAAAATTGTAATATCCCTGGCCTTTAAGGTAATTATCTATTCTTTCCCGCTCCAGTTTCATCACAGGCAAATCAAAACGCATTCCATCTTCAATAGGAGATTCAGGAAGATAGTTTTCTATTTCCTGGTAAATTAGAAGCGAATCATTGTCCAGTCTATAATTCTCAAGAAGATACGGCTGCGATAATCGCGCCCTGTAAAGAACATTCGCTTCTTTATTTTTTTCATCCTCATTGATCTGGCTTCCTACAGAACTGTAGAAAAACCCACGATTTTCCAGGCGGTTTAAAATAAGGTCCTGGGTATTCACGGTCTCCACATCTGAAAGGTATACCGGCTCTTCCCCAATTTTTTTATTCAGAAATTTATTAATAAACCCGGGCTTTTCCCGTTGTGCCTTATAATAAAAATAAAGGCCGGGGCGCATTCCCAAAAATTCGGTGTTGGGAGAAGGAAGCAAAACTTCCTCAATTTCACTTCTTACCTCTGCCAGATCTTCAATAGTACTTGTGGTGTCCAATTCCAGGTTCGCACCTGTATATAAAAATTTGCCTTCCGGGATAAATTTTTCCACACTGCAGGAGTATATTGAAAATACTGCAATTATAACGGGTAATATGTAGTGCTTAGCTTTTTTCACCTGGTCCTATTATTTTTCCTTATCCTGATTTTTGTCTGAATTTTCTCCTGCTTCACCTTTTTTCACTTGTGCCTCCTCCTCGTCTTTAGCTTTGGCTTTTTCTTCCTGTTGTCTCAGCAATGCGTCCCAAAGCTCAGAGAATTTATTAAATTCCTGGGTGAACACCAGTGCAAGTCCGCTCACAATTACCTGCCCGTCAATTACATTCTCATACCTGTTCTGGCGGAAACCTTTTAACCTGAATTGCCCGTCTTCAGTTAAAAGATACTGCAGGCTTACATTACCTATTAAAGGATTAGTATCCCGGGGATCGCTACTGGCTCCTTCTATATCTACTTCGCTTCCCACTCTCACAATTAGCCTGTCATCCAGGAACCTCTTTTGAGCGGCAATATCCAGCTCTGTCCTTTGCTGCGGTGCATTTCCCTGGTAATCTGTATAACTGTCCAGTCCAAAATCAAGTTCCAGCCCGGTATCTCCCAGTAATTTATCTGAAAACATGTTTAATTGATCTGAAAGTGCCTGGTTTAAGTTATCCCTGGCAATAGTAGCCACACCACCTGAAGTTCCCGCAGATCCCGCATCCGGATAGAAACGGTTGAGTACAAGAAGGGAGAATACCTGCTTGTTAAGTTCCTGTTCCTGTTTGTTTAATTGCTGAATTCTTCCGTACACCTGGCCTCCCACTGCGCCCTGCTCTTCTTCTGGCATATCCAGCCCAAAGGAAAGCCGTGGCTGGGTAAGTTCACCTTCCACATTTAAGTACACCATAAAAGGCAATTCCTGTTTATAGCGTTGCTTTTGAGTGGCATCTATTCCCGAAATCTGCGAAGCCATAAGGGCACTCGCCGAAGTTTCCACATTATATCTTGCCCTAATGTCCAACCCGGCATTATAAGGATCTCCGTACCAGGTAACCGTACTACCTTCCACAATCTCAAATCTCCTGGTCACCAGATTATAAAGGCTCATTTCGTAAAAGCCGTCACTCATTTCGTATCTGCCGGTTAGGGTGGTCCTGCCGTTAGGAGAAATATTCATATTCAACTCTCCCTCTCCCTGTACCTGGAACTCATCCCCGGTTTCCGGACTTATGATGATGCTGAAGATGGCATCTTCATTTACATTTATAAGCGCATCCACATTTACTCCAGAGACCACTGCCGCCTCTTCTTCTGTTTGTGTAAGGATAGCATCCGGATTTTCTTTATTAACAAAAACCACAATTCCATCCCGTTGCTGCATTTGAAGTTCAGATTCAGGAATAACATAAGTTACATTGGTCTCTGAACCCACATCAAGTTCCATATCCAGTTTTGGCAGGTTAAGGTCGCCTGTTAAAGTGGCATCCAGGTCAAAAACGGCTTTTCCGTAGAAAAGATCATTATCCTCTTCAGTAGAATTGAGCGCCTGGAAATTATCTGCCTGTATGCTTAGATCAAACGCGGGATTTAATAAATCTTCGGTATTAATATCCCCGTCCAGCACCAGTGCATTATTATTTACATCCTCTATTCTGAAATTGTCCAAATACAATCCCTGATTATCAAAAGTGAGGGTTTCATTTGGAAGTGTAAAAGGGGCATCCAGCATAGCCACAGTAAAAGTAGCTTCATTAAAATTCAGTTCTCCGTTGTAATCTGGTTTGGCAGTGGTACCATTTATATTAACTTCTCCTGAAAAACTGCCTTCGCCGCTGCTCACTGCCCCCATGGAAAAACCAGCCAGGGCAGACATTTGTACTTTTTGAAGGTCAAGCTTCATGTCCAGTTGTGCGGTGGTATCCTGCACTTTATAATTCCCGGCAAGTTCCATATTCACCTCTCCGCCATTGGTGGACAGGCCAAAATCGTAATTTTGGTTTCCAAGAGATTCACCGTTGAGGCTTAAAGTACCCATGTCCACATTAAGCAAATTGAATTCGTTAACCTTTAGATCTGCCAGGATTCCGGTACTGCCAAATGGCTCCTGCAAAACAAATTCTCCATTCATTCTCCCGGTGGCCAGAGTATCTGTAGGATTAAGATAGGTAAGCAAGGTGGCCAGTTTAAAATTGTTGAAGGTGAGGGCGAGATGTTCTTCTTCCACATCAGGCAACTCATTGGTAATGGCGAATTCCTGCTCATTACGATTTATGTGAAAGTCGTTAAATTTAATGAAATTATCTGCAAAAAGGGCCTCATTATCTTCAGGAATCCTCCATTGATTTCTGTTGAAAACAAGTTCTTCAGGATTAAGATGTATCCTTACCGTGTCATTTTCTTTAGACGTTTCGGTTTGTACGTGAACAAGCTGTTCCCCATCATAAAAAGATTGGAAGTCCATGTAAAGCTTCTGATTTTCAATATTTCCATCCAGGAGGGTTCGCTTAATATCCACAGGCCCGGCTGCAAGGGAATTGAAGCCAAGGTTAAAGTCAAATTTACCGGGCCCGGAGTCCAGATCAAATTCAAGGCTATCCACTTCTACCCCCGCATAGCTTACAAATGGTACTTTTACAAAAGCGGTAAGCACTCTTTTACGTTCGTTAAAATTTACATTTAGATCTATAGTATCCAGTTCTTCCAGGCTGGTAAGAAAAACTTCCCTCATGATGGGCGCAGGTATAATTTTACCTTTCATTTCAAGTTCCACAGGATTTTCGAGTGTATCAGGAGTTTCCCCATTCTTGGTAAGATAGCGGCGGTAATGCCGCATAATGGCATCTATAAAGCCTGCAGGATTGGTGTTGGAATTAAGCCTAAGGTCCAGCATCTTATTATCTACAGCCATCGCGGTACTATCTGGAGTCACATAAGCGGCTGCACCGAATTCTCCCAGGAGATAACTTTCGTTATCATACACCACCACGCCATCTTTTATACTGGAAATTACCTGAAAACCTTCTGCAGTTCCTTCATAAATTCCCCTTAACCGGAAAGCAGTGCGTATTTCCCGTTGTGATACCCCGAGTTTAGTGAGATCTGCCCCAATAACATTTAAATTTAAATCTACCACAGGAGAGACGGAATCTAAAAGTACATTTGCAGAAAGCTCTGCATTAAGGTTATTATCTTTATAATCTGAAGTAATTTTACCTTTTCCATCGTTTATATCTCCTTTTATTGTAAGGTCTTCAATGGCATAATTATTATAATGAAAACTGGAAATAGTGGTTGCTAGATTAGCATCCAGGCTATTGAGGTCGCTACCTTCCCCTGAAGCAGTAAGGGTGAGATTTAACGCCCCCAACTGCTCATTCTTAAGGATTTTCCCCAGCTGTAAACTATCCACTTCAAGATTGGCATCAAAAGCTATTTGTTGACTGTTAAGGAAACTGCCATCCAGGTTTATGTTTCCTTCAGAAGTATTTAATCTTGCGGAAGCCGTTATATTATCTGTATTCCCTCTTAAATTGGCAGTGAGAAGGATATTCTGCGGAAGGCTTACTCCAAGGCTGTCTTCCTCTATAATCTTCCCAAGATCAGCCTTTGTACTGCTAATCCTGAGTCTTGGAAAATCAAAATACATGTTATCGGGATCTGTAGGATTTTTTATACTTCCGCTGGCAGAAAGGCTGGTATTGTTCCCCCAGTATATAGTTGTGGAAGGAATCTGCAGGTAAGCCACCGGCCCTTCTATTTGAAGGCTTCCCGTTATCATTTTTTTGCTAAGATTTACCAGGTAAGGATTCTCCTTTAGTGCAGGTTGAAATTTGAACAATTCGCCCAAGGCAATTTCAAAATGACTTAAATCTGCAGCCATTTCAGCACTTTCAGGATTATTAATAAAACTGTCCATGCTCTCATATTCCGCAGAAAATGCACCTTGTAGCATGTTATTGTTGGCGGCAAATTCCAGGTTTGAAATTTTCAACATTTGATCGGAAACCGCAAGGTCAAAATTAAGGGCATTAAAATCGATGCCCGAAGCTTCCTTAAATTGAAGCTTGTCGAGGCTCAACCCGGCAGATTTTCCTTCTAGATAAATATCGCTTCCATTAAGCGTAAAATCGCTTATGGCAATCGCATTAGGATTAAATTCCCCTTCTTTTGGAGCTGCCCCGTTAAGTAAATAAGTAATGTTGTTATCCTGGAGCAGGAGCTCATCCACATTTACCTTCCATTCCGGCCATTGGAAAGGTTCAGCCTGGGCAGCCGGTTCTTCTTCATTTTCTGCATGAGCAACTCCTTCTTCATTGTTCCCGGTATCTTCCATTTCCAGGCGCACCAGGGAATTCTCCAAAAGAAAGGAATTAATATCTATAGTATTGTCAGCCAGGTCCATTACGGCATCATCACTATCAAGGTTCTGAATATCAACCAGTGCTAAAAGCCCGTCCGGAACCGACTGGTATTTTCCGGAGACCTCCTTAATCTCTATAGAATTTACCGAAATAAAAGGCATAGGGCTTTCTTCCTCATTCTCACTGGGTGGAAATGGTTTGGTTTGTACATATTTAAAGCTGGTATTTACCAACCTGAAGTCTCCGGCTTTAAAGACCATATTTTCCATATCGGTCTCTTCCATCTCCAGCTCAAGTTGATCCAGTATAATTTTACTGTCTATTCCTGTTACGTCATCTTTATAGGTAATATTAAAGTTGGAAAAGTAGAAATCTCCCAGACTCAGGTTCATGGGAGCTGAAGTAGTATCCTGTGCGGTAGAAGTGGTATCTGCGGGAGCCAGGGCGTCTATAAGAAACTGGAAGTTATAACCTTCTATAGAGTCCCGCCGGGTAATATTTGCAGTTAGGCCGTTCCAGTCTATCTCATCTATTCCTATCCCATTGCCGCTAATTATGGGCCATAGTGGAATATCTGCTTCAAGAGAATTGGAATACACCAGGGTATCTCCCTTTTTATCTTCCAGGTATAAACCTTCTATGCTTATATCTCCGGAAAAAGTGATAAACAGCTTATCTACATTAATTACGGTATTAGTCTTATCAGAAAGATTGGAAACAAATTTATCTTTAATAATATTCTGGCCCCAGGGGCTGCGGATAAAGATGATAACGAGTAGTAATAAAATAAGAATCCCTGCTAATATTTTAGCAAAGATCTTCAGGGCTTTTATGAGTATTCTTTTTGTCTTTTTCAAATCTTCAAAAGGTACAACCCCAAATTTATCCTAATGGAAGATGAATACGAAGTTTTAAAAGTTTATATTTTGCCAAGGTTAAATAAAATTATGTTAAATCTTCTACTTCAGCAGGAGGGTTTATGATGGCGGGAACACCATATCTACTGAAAAAATTATTACTTCTTAAACTTCAAGTGTGGCAAATTTTCACACTTTTTAGGTAAATCCACAGAAAGAGGCAGGATAAAAGCATAATTGGAAATTCCTGCAATATTAGCTTCAACGTTAAAGAAAAAGTGATTACCTCCTGTCAATCAACAATCTATAAGGGCTCGCATTAAAAATAATAATGTATATAAAACAGGCAGAAAACTTTTAGACTCTAAAATGGCATTATTCTGGAAACCTTATGAAATAACTCGACCTAAACAAAAAGAAGAGTTTAACTTAAATTTTTATTATGAAAAAAACTATCGCACTTACAGTTTTATCTGCCGCTATGTTTACTTCTTGTGTTTCCAAGAAAAAATATGTGGCTCTGGAGGATAATTTAAATGATACCAGAAGTGAACTTCAGAAAACCAAAGTAGCTAAAGAAGAAATAGAAGGAAAATACAATGCTATTGAAGAAAGAGTGGCAGATTATAATGCCAAAATTAATTCACTAAGGGAATCCAACGATGAAAAGCTGGAAATGAATGACCTTACTGCCATGTCCAACAAGAACAAGCAGAAAATGAGAGCTACAATCGCAAAAATGGATCCTGAAAAAGTGCAGGGTGCTCAAACATTAGAAGATTCCATTAATCTTGCGGTCTCTTATAATCTTAAGAATTCTATTTCTGAAGGGGCCGATGATGAGGATATTGATATTAGTGTAGACGAAACCGTAGTGATGATCAATGTTTCGGACAAACTTCTTTTTAATAGTGGAAGTTATCGCGTGAGCAACAAAGCGAATGAGCTTTTGAAAAAACTGGCCGAAGTCATTAAATCTGAACCTACAATGGAAGTAATGATTGAAGGCCATACCGATGACAGGACAATGGTTGAAAACTCTTATTTACAGGATAACTGGGATCTAAGTGTTAGACGTGCAACCGCAATTGTTCGTATTCTTCAGGATAAATACGGCGTTGCTCCGGAAAAGCTTATCGCAGCAGGACGTAGCAGTTACGCTCCTCTTGTGGAAAATGATTCCAAAGAAAATATGGCTAAAAACAGAAGAACAAGAATTGTAATTATTCCAAACCTGGATAAATTTCTTGCAATGCTGGATTCTGAACAGTCCGTAGCTCAGCAATCAAATCAGGGTGAGCAGATAGAAAATGAAACTGCTCTTAAACAATAGATCGTTTTTTCTCCATTATTAACTTGAAAAGGAAAGCCGAACTGGTTTTCCTTTTTCTTTGAGGTTTAACGAGACTTTAACCTGGGGAGAATGGAACTCCCTTCTGTATTGATTAAATTTATGGGAGAACCTATAAAATTTAAATTATGAAGAAGGAAGTGAACAGACCTGAAGAAGAAAGTACCAGAAAAAAACCTGAAGATTTGCCTTATAATCCTAATGTGACCAAAGAAGATAAACAGGCGCTAAATGAGAAAGGTCGTAGCATGAACAAAGGCCAGGACAAAGAACTGGACAGGGACCGGCCGGTAGATTTTACCGGGAAAGACCTGGACATTCCCGCCAGTAACGATAATCTGCCGGACAGCGAAAAAACTGCCAATCCAGATGAACAAAATTTCCAGTTTAATGAACGTGGTGCAAGGCCGGACAGGGATAAAGCCAAAGATCATCCCGATTCAGAGACAAAGAGGCCTTAGTGCCTAAATAATATCTTGATTATTAAAGGGAGGAATTTAAGTTTCCTCCTTTTTTATTACTTAAGCTCTTTAGAGAAGCGGTTAAAAGCTTCTTTTGCCTTTACAAGCAGCTGTACTCTGTTAGCTCCAACAAGTTCACCGTCTCTTTTTAAAATTTTTCCACTTACAGAGACAAATTCCACATTCTCTGGTTGGGCTGCTTCTGTTACTAAATGATAAGGCAAATTGCCGGTAGAGAAATTGAGGTCATCTTTACGCAACAAGATTAAATCTGCCTGCTTTCCAGGCGTAATAGAACCGGTTTTATTCTGAATTCCCTGGATCTTTGCGGCATCTATGGTCGCCATCTTCAGCAATTCCTGCGGAAGAAGTTTAAATTCACTCTTGGCTTCAGCATTTGCAATATTTTGAAGTACTTTCATCACCCCGAATAAATCAGCATTTCCTGAAAGTGCAGTGGTATCTATTCCTATTCCCAGGTTCACATTTGCCTTTCTAAACCTGTTAATTTGCGGAAATCCGAAGCCTATACGCATTTCAGTATAAGGCGTCATGGTAATAAAAGCTCCTGATTGTGCTACTTTGGCAATCTCTTCATCGGTAACAACATTAGCATGTATAATATTAACATCCTGGGCTAGTAAGCCTTTGGCATATAATTTTTCAATATGCCCTTGCTGGTTTATATGTATTGTAATTGGTAATCCCAGTTCTCGTGCCTTTTGCCAGTCTTCTTCAAGAAAAGGAGAATTTACAGATCGTGCTCCCAGGCCAAGGCTGATATTTTGATATTTTTTATTCCCGGAAATTTGCTCATAAACCTGCCTGATGCCATCCCAATTGGTGGGAGTACCTGATGATAAATCCCGGTAGCCGCCATAAGCAACATGCCCTCTTATCCCCATTTTGGCCAGGGCATTAAAACTTGCCATTACAAATTCAGGGCTACGGGCATTATGATTAAAATCGTTTACACAGGTAATACCAGAATTTATGGCTTCAGCGGCGGCATATTCCGCAGCAAGCTTCATATCTTCCGGCGTATAGAGTTTACTAAAGCGCTCTGTCATTTTAAAATAGCCATTTTCACCTGTATCCCCCGCCATACTTCTTAATAAAGATGTCCATAAATGCCAGTGATTGTCAATAAGGCCCGGCATTAAAATAGCACCAGAAGCTTCAATTACCTCCAGGTTTTTAGGAAAATTGGCATCATCTTTAGAAATCCCTTTAATTATCCCATCTTCAACTAAAACAGATGCTTTTTCAAGGTAGCCGGTTTCAGCATCCATAGAAATTACCCGGGCATCTTTAATAAGAAAACTGGAAGTTTCCTGTTTTTCTGCTCCGGACTCAAAATTTAAAATGCCTGAAGGTAACAATCCCGAGGCCGAGAAAGCACCGGCTTTTTTAAGAAATTCTCTCCGTACTAATTTCATTTTTACATCTTTTTTATAAAATAGAACATTTGTGGAAAAAATTCCCTTAAACAAAATTTAAAACAGAAGCCTGGGTTTACTTCTTCCTTTTTATAAGGAAATAATGGTCAAGCGAGTATTTTCCGCCCCCGGTAATAAGAAGCAGTAAGAAACAAATAAGATATAAAAGGGGCAATTCCTGCCTTCCCCAACCATCTGGTACGTGAACAACAAAAGCCGCTACTGCCATGGTAAATATTATAGGAATACTAGCCAATCTCGTAGCAAACCCAAGAATAATGAGGATAGCGCAAACAAATTCAGCAAAAACCGCAAAAGTAAAGGTGGTTACCTGCCCAAGGCCCACCGGGTCCATAAAGGCAATTTCTTCTTCCCCAAAAAAAGTAATAAGTTTTGGCACTCCGTGTGCCAGCATTAAGGCCGATATTCCTATCCTGAAAATTAGCAGGCCAATATCAATTTGTTTTAGATTAAGTGAGGTAGTGTAAGTAGTTTGCATATTACTTTTTTGAAAAGATACAGAATTTTATCCATTTTAAATGAAAGCAGGATTCTGCAAACTAAAATCACACGACATACCACATGAGCAGTGACATCCCCAATCCCACAAAAGCAATAATAGTGGTCATTACCGTCCAGGACCTGAAGGTTTGCTTTTCGGTTAAGTTGAGATACTGGCCCACCAGCCAGAAACCACTGTCGTTTACATGAGATAATACTGATGCACCGGCTGCAATGGCTATTACAATTACGGAAACCTGGCTTATGGAATAAATGTCTCCCGCAAGTACAGGAGATGTAATTCCTGCAGCGGTTATCATAGCCACCGTAGAAGAACCCTGGAGGATCCTTACCAATGCGGCAACTATAAACCCAAAGATCACAGGGTTAAAAAAGCTGTTGTTTAAGCCTTCTGCAATCATTTCTCCCGCCCCCGTGTTAATAAGGATTTGTTTAAAAGCGCCGCCAGCTCCGGTAAGAAGGATTATTATTCCGGCAGCCTGAAAAGATTTTGTTGCCACTTCCAATAAATACTCCTTTTGCATTCCCCGCCTCACTCCAAGAAAATACCAGGCGATGAGATTGGCTATTATCAATGCTGAAAATGGATGGCCTACAAGAGCAATAATGTATAACACACTTTCCGGAATAGCAGTGTTTTCCAAAAGCGGACTTCCCACGAGTGTATTGATAACAATTAATAGTATTGGGATAAAGATAATGGCGATAATAAGACCTGGTGATGGCGCCGCATTTTCATCATAATCATCTTTATCTTCAAATACGTCTGGTGCAATAAAAATCCTTTTCGATATATATTTTGAAAATAAGGGTCCGCTAATAATGGCGGCAGGGATTCCTGCTATAAACCCAAAAACAATCACCCAGCCAAGATCTGCCCCAAGGATGTCTGCCACGGCAATAGGCCCTGGTGTAGGAGGAATAAAAGCATGAGTAATAGCGAGGCCGGCAAGTAGTGGCAAGGCATACAACAGCAAAGATTTACCAGTTCTTTTACTTAAGGCATAAGTGACGGGAACGAGAATAATAAAGGCAACATCAAAAAACACCGGGATGGCAACCGCAAAACCAGTAACCATCATGGCCCAGGGCGCATTCTTCTCCCCGGTTTTGTTCAACAGGTAAGAAGCTAATCTTTTTGCTCCCCCAGATTGTTCCAGGATTCCCCCAAATAGGGCACCCAAGCCTACTACTGTGGCTACAAATCCAAGGGTGCTCCCCATGCCTTCCCTCATGGTTTCCAGGATGTCTGATGCCGGCATCCCGGCAAGAATGCCCACTGCTATACATACAATTAATAACGCCAAAAAAGCCTGTATCTTCACCTTTAGAATAAGGAAAAGTAACAGCACAATACCAATTAAAACTGCAGAAAGTAATTGTATATCCATTAATTATCCAGCCATTCTGTATGAAAAAATTCTCCCCGCGGCTTATCGGTACGCTCATAGGTATGTGCGCCAAAGAAATCCCGTTGTGCCTGAATCATATTTGCTGAAGATTGTGCAGAAGTGAAATTGTGAAGGTAATTAATTGCTGAAGACATAACCGGCATGGGAAATCCAGAATTCAAAGCTTTACCTACAATTTTACTTAGATGTGGCTGATAATCTTGTATGTTATTTGAAATTTTTTCATTCATTAAAAGGTTTTCTGAAGGAGTATCTTTTAAAACATCAATTAAATCCTGCATCAGTTGTGACCGGATAATACAGCCATTGGTCCAGATGCGGGCGATTTCTGATAAATTGAGATTCCAATTATAGGCAGAAGAAGCTTCCAAAAGCAAATCAAAACCCACCGCATGGTTAATAATGCTCCCAGCTTTATAAGCTTTAAACAGTTCATTAGAAATTTCTTCCACAGTGGTAAATTGCTTCTGGCTGTTTCCATAGATTTCCATGGCTTTTTGTCTTTCTGCCTTTCTTCCGGAAATATTCCTGGCTAAAACTGCTGCCGTTATGGTATCTAATGGCACTCCAAGTTCCAGTGCGGCATTGGTAGACCAGCCACCTGTCCCTTTCTGCTTGGCAGCATCCAGGATTTTATCAATAAGAAAAGCATCACCTTCCATTTTCCTTAGAATATCTACGGAAATTTCCAGAAGAAAACTCTTCATTTCCCGGTTCCAGTTTTCAAAGACTGCCGCTATTTCTTCAGGTTTGGCCTTGGCTCCAAACCTCATTAAATGATAGGCTTCGGCTATAAGTTGCATTTCCCCGTACTCAATGCCGTTATGAAGCATTTTCACAAAATGCCCCGCTCCGTTTGGCCCAACATGGGTACAACAAGGGTCGCCATTTTTATCTTTAGCAGCTATGGTTTCCAAAGTGCCTCCTACCCTACTGTAAGCCTGGTCTGAGCCTCCGGGCATAATTGATGGGCCTTTCCTGGCACCTTCTTCCCCTCCGGAAATTCCGGCTCCCATAAAGATGATTCCTTTTTCTTTTAATTCTTTCTCCCTTCTAATTGTATCTTTATAATGGGAATTCCCCCCATCTATAATCAGGTCGTCTTCTTCTAAAAATGGCAGCAGACTTTCAATTACCATATCTACGGCAGGGCCAGCGTTTACCATTAGAATGATATTCCGTGGCCGCTCCAGGCTTTTTACGAATTTCTCCATATTATCAAACCATGGGAAATCGTAGATTGATTTATTTTCGGTTGCGAAATTTTTGGCAATATCTACTTCCAGCTCCTCCACATGCCTGTTAAATACTGAAACATCCACTCCCTTTGTGGCAAGGTTAATCGCAAGGCTTTTACCCATTACGCCAAGGCCAATGAGCCCTACAGGGGCTTTGCTGCTGCCTTTAATTTTAGCCATAATAGAAGCCATAATTTCTTCAACAGAACCATCTACATTTATATGAAAGCCATATTTTGGCATTTCCAGCGTATCGAACTGGGATTTAAGCAATTCCGGTTTAAAATAATGGTCTTTCCTGGCTGAAAGCCGTTTGTGTATAACCTCATATTCGCTATGAAGAAAGATCCAGGTGATATGTTCTTTGGGTACCGATTGCAGTTGTACGCGATATTTTTCCTTTAAGGCAGAACAGGCCAAAACGGCACCTTCTCCCTTTTCCCATTCCGAAATTTTTGAAGCAAGGCTCTCCAGCCATTCTTTACGGTCACCATCTTCCAGGGCAATACCGTTTTTCATTTTTTCACGGTTAATGCTGGGATGAAAATCATCGGCATCATAAAAAGGTAAATTTAGTTCTTCTGCCAGGCGCCTGCCAATAGTGGTTTTGCCAACTCCAGAAACTCCCATTACAATATAAACCTGCATATTTTTTACTGATTATAAGTTATCTTCTGTATTTTAAGTTTTCTCACTTCAGGGCCTAATTTAAACTCGGCCGTCTCCCCTGCTTTCTTACCGGTAAGCGCCCTGGCGATTGGTGCTACAAAAGCAATTTTCCTGTTCTTCACATTTGCTTCGTCCACTCCAACGATCTGAAATCTCTGTTGCTGATTTTTATCCAGGTCCAGATACTCCACTTCAGCCCCAAAACGAACTTCGTCCTGAGCCTGTTCCGATGGTTTTAAGATGCGCGCGGAGTTAATGCGCTCATTCAGTAGCTTCATAGTGCCATCTATTACCGCCTGCGCCCGTCTCCTTTCTGTTTCATCCTCAATTTCCAGAGAAGCTCTGCTTTGTTCCAGTCCCCGCTTCTCGTCCATCAATTGCTTCATGCCTGCCGGGGTCACATAATTTGTGGCTCCTGCGGGCAAGGCTGCTCTTGGCGGAATAATGGGTGCTTCTTCCTGGTCTTCTTCTTTTACAAATCCTCTGCTCATGCTTTCTTTAAATATGAATTTAACAAGTTAATCAAATTTTCCTGAGAATAAATGTAAAGCCGGAGAGAAAATTCCGGAGCCGATTTTAAATCACTAATTTTGAAATCTTACTAATTATTGAAAATGCCCATATCAAAAACATTACTGGTAATTGGATATGTATGGCCGGAACCCTCTTCTTCTGCCGCAGGAAGCCGTATGATGCAGTTGCTACAATTCTTTAAATCCCTGGAATTCAAAATCATATTTGCCACTGCAGCAACAGCGGGCCCCTATAGGTATAATTTAGAGGAAACAGGCGTTATTTCAGAAAAGATTAAGTTGAACGACCCTTCTTTTGATGATTTCCTGCTGAAGCTAAAGCCTCAAATTGTACTTTTTGACCGTTTTATGATGGAAGAACAATTTGGCTGGCGAGTGGACAAATTTTGTCCTAACGCGCTGAAGGTTTTAGATACTGAAGACCTTCATTTTCTAAGGGAATCAAGGAGGAATGCCTGGAAAAAGCAAATTTCACCCGAAGAGCTCTATTTTGAATCTGAACTTGCCAAACGGGAAATCGCCGCTATTTATCGGTGCGATCTTTCCCTGATTATTTCTGAAGCGGAAATGAACCTGCTCATTTCAGATTTTAAAATTGATCAAAACCTGCTGCTATATTTGCCTTTTCTTCTCCCGCTTATTTCTGAAGAAGAAATAAAAGATTTACCAGATTTTGATTCCCGAAGTCATTTTATAAGCATTGGTAATTTTAAACATGAACCAAATCGCAACGCGGTGCTTCAGCTAAAAAAAGAGATTTGGCCGCTTATCCGGCAAGTGTTGCCAAAAGCAGAACTTTATATTTATGGGGCTTATCCCAGCCAGGAAGTGACCGAACTCCATCATCCGGCTTCCGGTTTTTTAGTGAAGGGCCGCGCCGAGAATGCTAAAGAAGTAATGAAAAATGCAAAAATCTGCCTTGCTCCTCTTCAGTTTGGGGCGGGGCTAAAAGGCAAATTTATAAATGCGATGCAGTGTGGAACGCCATCGGTAACCACAAGTATTGGTGCAGAAGGAATTGCCGGCCAGCTGGCATGGAGCGGTTTTATTGAAGATAACGCAGAAGGATTTGCCAGGAAAGCCGTAAAGTTATTTCTGGATAAACAAGAATGGCAGGAACTTCAGCAAAATGGTTTTAAGATTATTAATCAGCGTTTTTCCAGAGAAATATTTGAATTTTTTTTAAAAGAAAAACTGGAATATTTGCAGGAGAATTTGCTTCAGCATAGAAAAAAGAATTTCACCGGCGCCATGTTAAAACATCATCTTCATAAAAGCACTTATTTTATGTCCAGATACATTGAAGAAAAAAACAGGAAAACCGCCAACTAAAAGCCGGCGGTTTACACTACGCAAAAATGAACATCCATTTAAAAGAATGAATGAACGCTAACAGAAAATTTAAACTATTTCAACTTTTATTGCTGCTTCAAAAAGTTTTTCATTTAATTTTCTAAGTGTGGCTACCTTATTTTGTGTGTCTACCAAAAGGGAGATATTGTTATTGCTGCCGCCATAGGAAATCATCCTCACGGGAATATCATTTAAAAGTTCAAACAACCTGTAGGTTTGTTTATCTTCAATTACAGATTCTCCCACCACGCAAATGATACTGTGATCCTTTTCCACCGTAATTTCCCCGTAAGAATCAAGTTCAGCTAAAATAGCGTCAAGATTTCGATCATCATCAATGGTAAGGGAAATGGCGATTTCTGAAGTGGTGATCATGTCTATGGCAGTTTCATAATTGTCAAAAACATCAAAGATTTTTCTCAGGAATCCGTGGGCCATCAACATACGGTTGGATTTAATTTTAATAGCCGTAATGCCGTCTTTTGCTGAAATTGCCTTCAGCCCTTTGTGCCTTGCTTCGGGAGAGATACGTGTTCCGTGAGACCCTGGCGTAAAAGTATTTTTCAGGTAAATGGGGATGTTTTTATCCATTACCGGGGAGATGGTTTGCGGGTGCAATATTTTGGCACCGAAATAGGCCAATTCTGCCGCTTCTTCAAAACTTAACTCAGAAATCCTGTGCGTATTTTCAACATACCTGGGGTCGTTGTTATGGAAACCATCAATATCGGTCCAGATCTGCACTTCTTCAGCATTAACAGACGCGCCCAGAATAGTTGCGGTATAATCACTGCCTCCCCTTTTTAGAGTGCTGATTTCATTCTTCTTATTTATGCAAACAAAGCCCTGGGTGATATAAATTTCATTTTCAGGCATACTGCCGGTCACCTTCTCAAATAGTTGCCCGACTATTTTAGTGTCCGGATTTTCCAAGTTGCTTACATGCATAAAGGTTTTTGCATCCAGCCATTGGTTTTCGATTTTCTCACTCCTGAGAAATTGTGAAAAAATAGTGGTAAGCATCGTTTCGCCAAAAGTCACAATTTCGGAATAGAGCGCTTCAGAATGGGACTTTTTAGCCGTAGCTTCAAGCTGTGCTAAAATTTTATTTAGCTGAACCAGTGTTTCCTGCTGAACTTCAGCATCAGAAATTAATTCTTTTATAGTAGATTCATGCCTTATCCTTAGCCCGGAAATAATAGCCTTGATATCTTCTGAATTTCCTGCTTTTATATTATCTGATATCTTCACCAGCTCATTGGTAACCCCAGACATGGCAGATAAAACCAGTAATTTTTTCCCGGGTTGTGAAAGCACGATGTTTTTCACGTTCCTTATACTTTCTACTGAACCTACAGATGTACCTCCAAATTTTAATACTCTCATCATCACAAAATTAGTAGTGCATAATTAGTTTTTACGAAATTGCTCCCCAAGAAAAAGCAACATTTTACATACATTTGCACAAAATGTATAATATTTAACATGAAGACGATCACCACCTGCGTTCACAATATCATTAAACACCAGCCATTTCTTGACGATGCTATGGCCAGGGACATTATTAATTACAGCGGCCTGGCCGCAGATATACAACCACAGGTTGAAAAAGAAATGAGAAAACCCGTTAAACAGGGTTCCATTATTATGGCCTTACGCCGTTACGCCCCTAAACGTAGCAAGGTTAACATGAAGGCGCTACGGGATCTTGGAGACATTGTGGTGCGCTCGGGAATTACAGAATATACATTCTTAAATTCCAACACCATCATTTCAAATAAAGCACGGCTGCTGGAAGCGGTGAAGGATAAAACCGGAGTTTATCTTAATTACTCCAGCAATTATCAGGAAAGCAATATCCTTGTATCTTCTTCCCTAACAGAGCTGGTGGAGGAATGTTTTAGAAGTGAAATTAGGGTTTCGGTAAAAGATGAATTGTCTTCAATTACCATTGCGCTTCCGCAAAACAGTTCACAAACCGTGGGAATGTATTTCTATATTTTTAAGTTGCTGGCCTATGAAGGTATTCCGGTTTTCGAAATGATTTCTACCTCTAATTATTTTGCTATTTTTCTTGAAAAAGAATATGTGAATAAAGCTTTCCTGCTTATGAATGAGATCAAGGAGTAATTACCAAAGATCAAAAAATACGCCGGTAATGGCCACGGCAGCAAGTAAAATAATTAGGATAATGGCAATAAAGGTGCCACCAAATCTTGTTTTTTTATTGTCTTCAACTATGTAATCTTCTGTGCTGTGATTGTGTTTGTTCTTGTTTTCCATTAGGAGGGTGTGGTTAGATTTCATTAGATGATCCATAAACTGCATAACAAGTTCATAGAAAGTCTCACTGATTTTTGCTTCCAATATATAAAATTAAACTAAACTTTTAATAGTAGTTAAAATAAGCACATTATTTAATTAGTGCTTAGTGACTATTTTATACAGACTTGTATTTCATTTAATGCTATTCTTCGCAGAGTATCTTCATAAGAAACTTTTGGGTCCTAAATTTATACAATATTTTGCTAAAGAATACCTGCCACTCAAATTCTTATGTAACTTTAGATAAAAATAACTTCAATGAGAAATATCATCAGGGCTCTCCTCGCCGGCTGGGGAGCCAAAAAGCTTGGAGGCGGCTGCGGGTGCATTGGGATAATTGTTGTTTTTATAATTCTATGGATCCTTCTTGGTTATCTTGGGCTTGGTTCGTAATTATTTATAATCTTCCACCAGCACATTCCACTTCATTGTTTTCAGGATACTTACAAGAGTGGGATTTATTTCTTTTAGCAAAGAAGAATTCTTAGGAAAACTGTAACTGTAATAATCCTTTTTAAGGGTTTTCTCCAGCACCTCAATTTTATCCTGAAGGTTCCTTTCCTCAATTTCATTTTTAAGCATGGGGACATCATATACAAAGAGAGCTGTTTCCTTATTAAGGACATCATTTATCCCCTGCTCTTCAGACAAGACGGTGTCGCTGCTAATATTGTAAAGCTCGAGGAATTCCTGGGAACTTGAATTTGCCACGGTAGTCACCTCAAATTTCTCCAGATCCTCAACAGAAGAAATTTTATCATTAAAACTGCTAACGGTAAGGGAAGACGCAATTCCTGCCGTTAAACTGGAAATCATTATAATGGCCATAAACATCCAGATAAAACCAATAATACGCCCGCCAGTAGTGCGGGGCGATTTATCCCCATAGCCCACGGTAGTCATGGTTACGGCACTCCACCAGAAGCCTTCCATAATTCCACGCGGACTGTTACCAAACTCCTCCTGATTATGTTTCCGTTCAAAGATCCAAACCAGAAAGCCAAAAATAAAAATTACCCCTACCAGTATTAATATGGCCGAAATAAAATTCCAGCTCACGATATTGCGAATATAACTCCAGATGTGGGATTCTTTCCTTTTGGCAATCCCGGTATGGGAAATAAAATAAGGCTGTGAAAAATCCATAATTTTCATCCTGTTATCGGTAACAGTGATGGGATTTATGCTAAAATCTACCTCGTTATTTTCTATTGCTTTTAGCAACTCTGTAAGAGATCCATAGGTTTTGAATTCATATTCTTTATTTAGCTTCTCATTTACCATTTCCCAGGAGGAAATGCTGAGACCGGTAAACTTTCCATTTTCTTCATGGATAAATGGAGGTGCTTCTGTAATCCCTATACTTAATTTTTCGTTTGCAGGGATTGAATCCTGTGCGGCAGAGGCATAAGAAAAAATAAAGATGCTAAAGAAGCAGAAAATAAATTTCATATAAAACAAGAGTTTTGCTGATGTTAGGAGGTAAAATAACAAAAATTCATGTAACCCAAATTTTTACCAGTACATTTACCGTTCTTCATCTGCTTCTAAAAGGCTGTCATTCTCTACCACGTAAGCTATCTCCAGCCTTTTCCTACCAAATTTACGGGCCTTCTTTACATTTTCACCCATATAAATATCTATCTTGTTTTTCCAGCGGTAGTGCATTTTATCCTTTACTAAAAATTCCCCTTCAAAACCTTCAATTTTTACTCTTGTATTATAGTTTAAGCCTTTTTTTATTAAATCCCGGGAAACGGCAATTGCTTTGGTGCCGGGCTTTAAAGTATCTCCCCAGGCAGTAATATTTGGATCACCTTCGGCCTGGTTATGCAGTGAATTATATGCTGAAACCGTGACCTGCAAAGTGTCCCAGTTAACCTCTGGCTGGCGGTTTTCCTTAGAATTACAAGCATAAAAACCATTCAGCATAAAAACCCCCGCTGAGATTGCAAGTAATCTCAGATAATAGATTTTTAAACAGTTTTTTAGCTTCTTCATTCCTATCCTTTATAATGTCCAGCCCTCACGGTAATCCCGCTTTACAAATTTATTGGCCTCTTCCAGGTTGGTCACCCGCATATTTTCAGCATCCCAGATCATTTGAATATTTCTTCCGGGGTAATTATAGGCAATATCCCCATTATTTCTTTTGTACTCATTTCTAATATCCACTCCCCTAAGGGCAAGATTCGCAATTAGCAGTGTTTCGGTTAGAGGGCCGGCGATTTCAAAAGGAGAGCTGAGGTTTTTCTTGCCATACCCGGCAATAGCTGCTTCCACCCACTGGCCGTAATGGCCGTCTTCCCCTCCAGGAACCCTTTCTATGGTTTGTGTTACATTAACTTCATCTGTCCTGGAAGTGGGTAGCAATCGTGGATTCCTGCCATAGGTACTGCACATCATCTTTCCTTCTGTCCCAATAAAAAGCACTCCGTTCCCACCATCTCCAAAGGTTTCGTTAGGCCCGAGTTCTTCGGGACGGGAAGGCTGAATACCTCCATCCATCCAGTGCAAAGTAAGGTCGCCATCTGTTTTTTCGCTCTTTGGAAAAGTCATTGTCACGTGGCTGGAAGGCGGGCAACTTTCGGGAAAATATCCTCTCTGAAATTCATCTACATACACACTTCCAACACTGCATTGCACATCTTTGGGATATTTTAAATCCAGAACACTATAGGCAGGTTCAATAAGGTGGCAGCCCATATCTCCCAGGGCACCCGTGCCATAATCCCACCAGCCGCGCCAGTTAAAAGGCACCAGCCCGCTAATGTATTCTTTATAAGGTGCAGTGCCCAGCCACAAATCCCAATCCAGTTCTTTGGGAATCGCGGCATTCCCTTTCTCCGGCCATGGAATTCCCTGTGGCCATACAGGACGATCTGTCCACACATAAACGGTATGCACTTTTCCTATTAGTCCTGCATTATACCACTCCTGCAACTTCCTTACGCCATCACCGGAAGCTCCCTGGTTTCCCATTTGGGTGACAACCTTATTTCTTTTAGCTCCTTCAGTAAGTTTTCTGGCTTCATAAATATCATGTGTTAGCGGCTTTTGCACATATACGTGTTTTCCCAGTTCCATAGCTGCCATCGCCTGAACAGCATGATTATGGTCTGGAGTGGAAACAGACACGGCATCAAAATTTTTAGCTTCCTTATCCAGCATCTCCCGGTAGTCTTTATAATACCTGGCTTTGGGAAATCGGGCAATGGAATTAGCTGCCCTCCTGCCATCCACATCGCATAGATAAGCAATTTCGGCTTTTCCGGTTTTGGCAAAATTATGAAGGTCACTCTCCCCTTTTCCTCCCACACCTATCCCGGCTACCACCAGTTTATCACTGGGAGCTATATAACCAGGTCCTCCCAGTACATGCCTTGGGACTATACTTATTCCGGCCGTGGCCAGAGCGGTTGTTTTTATAAATCTTCTTCTGGAATTGGAACCGGAGGTACTAGCTTTTTTCATCCTAAATCGAGTTAGTGTAATTATGAGAGATTAATTTTTTGCAAATCCTGTAAAACACTGCTTAACTATATATACAAGATGTTGCTGTAAACAGGTAATTTACAGAAATAATCTTCAAATTTGTTAAATTAAAGCCTCAAATTATAGGAAAAAGTTAATATAAGGATTCAATTAGGGAGAAAACGGCAGGAGATTTGGAAGTCCATAAGATAAATGTACCTTTGCAAAATTAAATGGCTGAAAATTAACGATAAGCCAATTTTTTAATTGTAAAAATAAAGTATGAGTCAAGTAAAACAGAATGACACGGTAAAGGTACATTACACTGGAAAACTAACTGATGGACAGGTTTTTGACAGCTCGGTAGAAAGAGGAGAGCCTATAGAATTCACTCTTGGCCAGGGGCAGTTAATCCCAGGATTCGAGAAAGGCCTTATCGACATGAAGGTGAACGAGAAAAAGACTGTAAATATTCCTAAAGAAGAGGCATACGGAGAGCCAAGGGAAGAACTTGTGCAGGAAGTGCAAAAGAGCCAGCTACCTGAAGACATTAAGCCGGAAGTTGGAATGGGACTGGTTTCAAAGAGCCCTGATGGGCGTGAGATGAACCTTGTGGTTAAAGACGTAAAAGAAGAAACTATAGTAGTAGACGGTAATCATCCGCTTGCAGGGAAAGACCTTGTTTTTGACCTGGAAGTTGTAGAAATAAAATAGTTTACATTCCCTTATATCTTAAAGCCCTGCATTTATAAATGTGGGGCTTTTTTTATGCGATTGCGCCGGAATAATTTTTACCGGGTTAAGGTTTTTATAATTTTTTGAATTTAAGCGCTTATCTCTTTACCTTAAAGGTAAATCAAAAATATACTATTATGAAAAGAAAAGCCACAGCGGTCTGGAAAGGAAATCTTAAAGAAGGTAAGGGAACATTGTCTACAGAAAGCGGAGTTCTGGATGCCACGCAATACTCTTTTAAAACTCGTTTTGAGGATGGTAAAGGAACCAATCCTGAAGAACTTATTGGAGCTGCGCATTCCGGCTGCTTCTCTATGCAATTATCTGCCTTTCTTGCTGAAGAGGGTTTTACTGCCGATAAACTTGAAACCAAAAGCGAAATAACTTTTGAAAATGGAGAGATTTCTAAATCTCACTTAATCCTGGAAGCCGCAGTACCTAACATTGAAAAAGGCAAATTTGAGGAACTGGTAAAGAAAGCCAAAGAAAATTGCCCTGTCTCCAAATTATTAAAAACCGAAATTACCGTCTCCTCCACACTAAAATAAGTAGGCCAGCTGAAATTTATTCCTTTTAAGAATAGCGATGATGAAGAACAATAAATTTTGTTTTGAAAGAAAATTTTAGTGACGATTTATAAAATAACGGTTTAAAAAGTACTTCTTAGCCAACTACTTTTAGGAAGACTTACTTTTTAAATCGTTTTTTTATTTATTCTGCTTTAGAAGTTCTTCCACGCTTTTAAATACCATTTGCTTTATTTCTTTATCCATTTTATCCTTCTCCACGAATTTTTGATTTATCTCCAGTTCGATTCCGCAGTAATTCTCAGAGAACTTTTTTCGCAGCCAGGTAGTAAAACCATCAGATTTTCCCAAATAGGGATAATTGAACCGGACATGAAATTTGCCATTTTCTTCTTCCATTTTTTCTTTCAGGTTTTCTGAAAGCTGCTTCTCTTCAGGTTTTTCTGGATCAAATAAAATTCCTATATCTGCATTGCGTATTTCTCCATCCAGTTCCGGAGTAAAACTATGTACGGAAAGATGCAATACCTTCTCCCCTTCCTCAATAAACTCCTCAATTTTGTCTTCAACCGTATTGCGGTACAAAAAGTAATAGTTGCTAAGCAGCAATTCCTTATCTACTTTATTAAGCCCTTTAGTGTATTCAGAATAAAGTTGCGGGTGATCAAGGGAGCGATTTACCTCCACCAGCAGCCGGCCGCTCTTTTGATAAATGGCAAAATCTGACAGCTTACTTAAACTTTCAAAAAGATCAAATGCTCCCGGATCATAACCCCTGTGAGACTTTAATACCGCTTCAGCCCCTGCGAAATATTTTGAGTATTCCGCCGGAATGGTATTAAAAGCATGCTCACAGGTTAGCACAAATTTCATCAGTTAAAGAATTGATTATTATCCAGGCATTCTGCCATTCGGTTATATATTTTTTTAATGTTTTCTTCAGAAAAATCCTCCTGCAATGTATTTAAAATGCGGCTGGAAAGGCTCCCGTGTTCAAGAATAAATTCAATATTTTTCCGATGTTTTGCTGAAATTTTAGAGCGGGTTCTGTTATACAATTTTAGCCAGATTTCTCTTGCTGCACAACGCTCATGAATATCAAAAACATCAAGAAACCCACTGTTATCTATAATGGCATTTTCCCCGTTTTTTACCACCTCGTTAAAGATAACAAATAATTGATCTTCATGCCATTTCTTCTGATCTTCTAAAGCGATTAGTTCCTCACTTACCAATAGCTTCAGGCTCTCGATAATCAAAACCGCAATCGCCATATCGGCCTTGGGACATTCCTGGATATCAATTACACGAATTTCTATGGCATTGCGGTCAAAACGGGCAATCGCGCCACGGGAATTTAAAAAATGATGATCCAGTATTTTTTCAGAATCGTGAGGTTTAATGGCTTTATTAATGGGCTCAAATATCTTCTCAAAATAGTCATTCCTGTTAAAAACCTGCTCCGGAATAACCTTCCCGGACATTTGCGGAATTTCCTTTTGATTGGTTTTATAGACTTCCATGCGGCTATCCATAAAGCCAGTAAATCTTCCTTCAAAAATGGGAGAACTCGCGCTTAGTGCTGGAATAATGGGCAACAAAAGCCTTACCGCGGCATGAAGTTTTTCAAATTCTACATCATCAAAAAAAGGCAAATTAATATGCATGCTTTGCACGTTGCTCCAACCGTGGCCTCGGCAGTCAAAAATACGATTATATAAAGCGTAAATTTTGCTGTAATTGTGTGGCCAGAGTACGGTCTCTGTTTCAGGATGCATCAGCGGATGTGCTGCTGTGGGTAAGAGCACTGAATTTAACTGCTTTAGCAAAACATTAATTTCTTTTACATTTTCAGCAAAAAGTTCATCCAGCTTTTCAAGATCTCCTGTGGGTCCATTGGTTTTTAATTCTACCACATGGGCCACAAGTTCATTGCTCCATTCAATTTTGCCATTTTCAACATCAGAAGTAAGGCTTCCATTTTTAATTGTAAGAAGTTTATCTACTGCCGGGTTAACTTTAAATGTTTCTGAATTAACGAGCATGTATTCCAGCTCAATCCCATAAACTTCAAATAAACGGTAACTCATGATTCGCCTTTTTTAAGCCGATTTTTTAGCGCTGAAAGAATTTCTATATACACCTGGTCGCCGTAATAAGCATCTTCCACTCCAAAATCTATATTGGGGTTATCGTTAATTTCAATCACCATGGCTCTTTTATTCACCTCTTTAATATCTATACCGTATAAACCAGGGCCCATTAATTTTGCCGATCTCAAGGCGAGGTCAAGAATTTTTGTAGGAACTTTTTCTATGGGCAGGCAATCTGCATTCCCGTCCTGGTCATCTTTTATTTTAGCATCCCAGTTATAGATTTGCCAATGGCCCTTTGCCATGTAATACCTGCAGGCATAAAAAGGTTTGTTGTCTAAAATCCCAATACGCCAGTCATAATCTGAAGGAGAAAATTCCTGGGCGATTACCAGGTCAGATTTTTTGAGCATTTGCTGTACCAGCTCTTCATATTCCTGCTCTGTTTCTGCCTTTTTCACCCCGAAGGAAAAGGTGGAATCCGGAGATTTTAGCACCACGGGCAAACCGGTAATCTCCAGTACCTGGTGCGTATTGTGTTTATGTACAATAACGGTTTTAGGAGTTGCTATCCCGGCATTTTCCAGAGCTTCTGCCATAAAAACCTTGTTGCAGCATTTAAGGATGGCATCAGGATAATCTACCAAAGCAATGCCTTCCTGCTGGGCTTTCCTGGCAAATGCATAAGCATCGTTATTTACCTCTGTACTCTGGCGGATAAAAAGGGCGTCAAAGGCAGAAAGGCGGGAGAGATCTTTTGGGCTAACCACTTCTACATAAAAATCCATTTTTTCAGCCAGTTCCACAAATCGTTTAATGGCTTTTGGGTTGCTTGGCGGCGCGGGATCTCCTTCCTGTACCAAAATTGCCAGGTCATATTCTGCTATATTCTGCCGTGGCGTATCGTAGCGTTTTTTAGAGAAATACTGGGAAGCGAAATAATACATGCTTTCCTTATGATCTGCAGGAATTTCAGCTTCAGAAATAGCCTTGATGCTTTTAATATTCCATTTATTGGTGTGGATAAAATTCACCCTTAAAAATGGAATTTGAAAATGCCTGTAAAAAAGGGAGCTGAGTTCTTTATATTTCTGTGCCACATTCTGGCCAAAATAGATGCTTAGCGTAAACTCCGGCGATTTGATATTCTTCAGGCTTTTCTGGATTACATCATCAAATTCTTCAGAGACAATTTTAACCAGTTTTGGTTCCCTTAAATCCACTATGTTTTTAACGGTTGGAATAGCCAGGTGGCCCCGTGCTTCAGCTAAAAGCGAGACGTAATAGCCTTTGCTCTGGTAGGAATAATCTTTACACAGGTTAAAGATACGCGCCTTCTTTATTTTGGAATATGCTGGATTGGTAAGATAGGCCTGGGCCGGGATAATTTCAACGTTTTCGGCGAGTGCTTCCCATTTTTCAGGATGGTTTACAACAATAAATTTATTCATTCAGGAATTGAAAATTTTAATCAAATGTAATCGAAAAATAAATAGCTTGATCATGTTTTTTAAACCTATAAATTAATGCTTTTAAATGAAGAATCCCATCATTTTTTAATCTCTTTCATTTCGCAAAACCAATCTTAAATTACCCGGTTTTCACTTGAATTTCCCAGTCCTGTAGAAAGTTTAAATAATATGCTTATTTTCAGCTTTTAAAATTCAGCAAAAGATGAAGCAATTTTTGAAACTCTGTATTTTCCTTTTGGCGCCGGTTATTGTTTTTGCTCAAAATCCCGAAGAAGAACTCATTAGAAAAGCTAAGAGGATACACGAAAAAGTGATCACCATAGATACCCATAATGATATTAACGTAGAGAATTTCACCAACGAAAAGAACTACACCATGAATTTGGATACACAGGTGAACCTGCCAAAAATGGACGAAGGCGGAATGGACGTAAGCTGGCTGGTGGTTTATACCGGGCAGGGAGAACTTACTGAAGAAGGTTATAAAGAAGCCTACGCAAATGCCATGCTCAAATTTATCGCTATCCATAAACTGGTAAATGAACTGGCACCGGAGAAAGTAAGGCTGGCCACTACTTCCAGCGAAGTAAGGTCTCTGGTGGATGAAGGCAAAAAAGTGGTGATGATTGGTGTGGAAAACGGGTACTCCATGGGAGAAGATTTGGAAAAACTGCAGCAATTTTATGACCTGGGCGCAAGGTATATGTCCCTTGCCCATAATGGCCACAGCCAGCTTAGTGACTCCAATACCGGCGAAGAAGATAATGTGTGGCTACATAATGGCCTGAGCGAACTGGGAAAAAAGGTGATTGCTGAAATGAACCGGCTGGGAATGATGATTGATGTTTCCCATCCTTCCAAAGAAGCGATTAAGCAGATGTTTGAACTTTCTAAAGCGCCACTTATAGCTTCCCACTCTTCTGCCCGGGCATTGGGGCACCACAGCAGGAACCTGGACGACGAGCTCCTAATGCTTTTTAAAGAGCATGGCGGAGTGGTGCAAACCGTTGCTTTTAGCTCTTATATTAATACTGAAAAGGACAGTATCTTTAACGCTGCCAAAGATGAATTGTATAATCGAAAAGCGAAAGAAATGGATTTTGAAATCCTTGGCCGTGACAGTATCAGGAATCTGAATGAGGAGCAGCGGAATTTATATGATGATAACTTTAATAGTTTAGTAGAAACTTCCAAACCTGATTTAGAAAACTTAAAAAAAGAAGTTCCTCCTGTAGATGTTAAGGATTTTGTAGATCATATAGATTATATGGTGAACCTTATTGGGATAGACCATGTGGGAATAAGTTCAGATTTTGACGGAGGCGGTGGAATTGAAGGCTGGAAAGATGCTTCAGAATCTTTGAATGTGACTATTGAACTGGTAAAAAGAGGCTATACAGAAGAGGAGATTGCAAAACTCTGGGGAGAAAACCTGCTTAGGGTTTTAGATGAAGTACAGGCTGTTGCCAGGGAATTACAGAAAAGTGGAAAGTGAGAAGTGATGGAATTTAGGAATTAAAAAATTCGAATTATTGCTTTTTCTTCCTTTTCTTTCTGTCCCACCAGATATAAAGCCCAAACAGGATCAGGCTAATTACAGAACCCCATAATAACCCGGTTTTTAGACCTTCAGTGCTCCTGCCAATTACTGCAATAAAACCAATTAAAGGGGCGATTCCCGCTAAAGTGGCTCCTATAAATTTCCAATACCCCATCTTAAGGACTCCTGCGACAAAACTTATGGCGTCATTGGAAAGAAAAGGATTAAAGCGGGTTATAAAAACTGCCCAGAAGCCGTAATCATCTAAAAAATCGGCTACTTTTTTTTCTGATCTATGGCCAATCACGCGCTCCACGAGTACCGGTCCAAAATAGCGCCCTATGAAATATCCTACAGAAGAAGCTGCAAAAACTGCTGCAAAAACAATTATACTTCCCCAAACCGGCCCGTAAGCGAGAATGGAAACTACCATTAAAAGAACACTGGGAATCACCAGAAGAAACATTTGTGCCACCATGGTAAGAATCAAAATTACGGGGCCAAACCATCCAAAATTATTCACCCAGTTACGGATACGCTCCTGATCGTCACTGGTGAGGACGTTCCAGGCTTCATTAAAAAAATTCTGAACTTCGGGCACAAGAAAATAGCTTAGCACAAGGGCGGCCACCAGGGCAAGAGAAATATATAAAGGTTTCTTGCTTTTTTTTACCGATGCCGTCTCAATATCGTTTTCTGCCATAAAATTCTATTGTTGCCTGCTAATGTTTTCCAGGATTTTTACTTCCAGAATATTTGCGGTACCTCCACTCGCTTCGTTGGAAATATACAAATTTCCGGAGGGACTAAAACAAATCCCTTCCGGCTGTGCAAAATCGTCCTTATCCAGTTCAATCAGTTTCTCCGGCATTCCAGAGGGAGATAATATAAGCAATTTAGGCCTTCTTCCATCAACAATATAAATCTCCCCGCTATCAGGATGAATGGCAATATCTGAGGGGCTCATGACTTTTTCAGGGTCTTTGTCCTCAAAGGCTTCAAAGATTTTATCACGCATTTTGATCTTGATAACGGGATCTTTAATAAGATGCTTCTTTGTAAGGTTATAGGCATATATACCTTTATATTGATCAGTATTTTCTTCTTCATATTTGGTTCCCAGGAGAAGCCGTCTCCCCGCTTCCACACAAATACTTTCTATATTCTGCTTTCTGGTTAACCCGCTTTCAATAATATGAACTTCAGGTGTTTTTTTAAGAAAATTGGTCACCTCATAAACGCGCCCGTCACTTCTTACCACATAGGCTGTATTTCCTTTTACGCTAATCCCTTCATAATCTCCATGTCCTGCAAATTTTATTTCTTTTTCTATTTGTGAAGTAGCAGGATTATAAATATAGATGTTGCCCTTTTCATCCTGAATACAGGCAATTTTATCGTCTTCCAGCCACGCAATTCCTGAAACTTCATCCAGTTCATCAGGCAGTTTCCATTTATGAACGATCTCATATCTGTTAGGATCACTACAATTCACCTTACCTATATTTTTATTTCCGGTATTTGGACCAGAGAACAGCAGAGCGGAGAAATATAGTATTCCTGAAAATATTGGCAAGGTTAATCTGCAAAACATAAGGTTTAAATTTTATTCTGATTAGTTCATTATAAACAAAAGAATTCGGCATCAAAAGCTGTAAATTCAGTTTTCATCCAGTTTTACTTCCAGGATGTCTGCCGGGGCGCGCCGGCTTTCATTGGAAATATACATAGTGCCCTGAGGGCTAAAGGTGAGGCCTTCTGCCTGCTGAAAAACCTCGGGATCCAGTAAATGAATTTCCTTTGCCTGTCCCGTTGGCGTAAGAATCATTAATTTAGGCTGATGACCTTCCAGAACATACCATTCGCCGGTTACGGGGTTTTTTTCTATTTCTGAAGGCCGGATGATCCTTTGGGAACCACGCCCGTTAATTCCTTCAAAAATTGGATCATCTGTATGAATTTTAAAGACAGGTTCCTGAATAAATTTCTTCTGTTTTAGATCAAAAGCATAAATTCCTTTATAATCCTGATCTTCATGCGGTACATCTTTTACGGTAATTAATAACCTGTTATTTTCATCATCAAACGCAAGGCCCTCAATATCATAATTTCTTAAAGGGATTTCATATTCATTAACCCTTATGCGACCGGACCTGTAGTTTAAAACTTCAAATATATGGCCATCGCTTCGCATCACATACGCATCCGGCCCATGAACAGTAATTGCCTCATAATCTCCCTCTTCCCCAAATTTGATTGTAGAAATGACTTTAGAAGATTCCAGATCAAAAATAAAGATGATACCATCTTCATCCTGTATACAGGCAATTTTGCTATTGCCAATCCAGCTCATCCCGGAAATCTCGTCCAGCTCATCAGGCAATTCCCATTTCTGAAGTACTTTATAAGTCTTATCAGAATCATCAAAAGATATATAGGAGTTGTCTTTAAATAAAAAATAAATGAGTGCCACTACCGCAAAAACCGCAAGCACAATTAAAAGCACCATTTTTTTCATAACCTGGATTTACATCAAATTTTGACTCTCCCTCTAAATTATCTATTTGAATTGCCCCACCAAAATGATTAACAGTATTTTCAAAAATTACTCTTCTACATAGAGAAAGTGAAAAGTGAAAAGTGAAAAGTGAGAAGTGAGAAGTGAGAAGTGAGAAGTAAATTGTGACTATTATAAGCGCAACAAAATCATCTCGAAAGTTAATTAAAAGTTAAAATACTACTGTTTTATGCATAGTACTGTCACAAAAAGAATTCTTAGGCGTCTATTGTATATAAACTTAAAACATTCATCATGAAAACTTTAGAAAACATCACAGGATTTAGAGATCAAGATC
>NZ_JBGFSM010000011.1:0-100066 GCF_041679265.1 Autumnicola aciditolerans | reverse complement strand
TTACACATAAAAGATCCTTTATGAACCTTCAGCAAGCATCTAACAGAGGCAGCTGGTTTAGCAGAAGGCGTTACTAATAAAATAATTCATCAATCAAAACATCATCATCATGAAAACTTTAGAAAACATCACAGGATTTAGAGATCAAGATCTTACACATAAAAGATCCTTTATGAACCTTCAGCAAGCATCTAACAGAGGCAGCTGGTTTAGCAGAAGGCGTTACTAAGAAAATTGTTCATCAATCAAAACATCATCATCATGAAAACTTTAGAAAACATTACAGGATTAAGAGAAGGAGATTTAACTCATAAAAGGCCTTTTATGAACATCAGGCAAACCGCAAACAGGGATCTTTGGTACTCCCGCAGAATGTACAAAGCCTGATTAATCATCAATCATCATAATTTCCCTTAGGGGAAAGGATTTACATCAAATAAAATTCTGCCTATGTACCTACCTATCAGTTAGCCGGAGGACAACATCATGTCTCCCCGGCTAATTTATTTTTTAAGCTCCTTAATGCCACTATTCCTTAAAATTCCTCTAAAAAGGAAATAACTTTTTAGAAGTCTTCGTTTATTTGCAGCAGTCCTCATTATTATGCTATCAAAACTCAGGAAGTCCCGTAAATTGAAATGGGCATTATACGTTATACTAGGTTTTGCTGCCCTGGCCCTCATTTTCTTTGGCAGCATTTATTTTGGAATGTGGGGAAAAATTCCTTCTTCTAAAGAACTCTCCCGCCTCAAGCAGAGCAAAGCCACACAGGTTTTAGCCTCCAATGGAGAACTTATTGGTAAATTTTACATTTTTGACCGTCAACCGATAAATTTCGAAGATTTACCTGAAGATCTTATCCAGGCTTTGGTTGCTACAGAAGATGTTCGGTTTTTTGAACATGACGGCATAGATAACCGCAGCCTCATGCGGGTATTTTTCAAATCTATTTTACTGCAGGACGAATCTTCAGGCGGGGGAAGCACCATCACCCTTCAGCTGGCAAAAAATATATACGGAAGAAAAGATTACGGAGCCCTGGGCATTGTGATTAATAAAGTACAGGAAGCCATTATTGCCAAACGCCTGGAAGAAATTTACAACAAACAGGAAATTCTTACGCTCTATTTTAACACCGTTCCCTTTAGCGATAATACTTACGGAATAGAAAGTGCTTCCATGAAATTTTTCAATAAACATACCCGGGACCTTTCTCTTGTGGAAGGAGCAGTATTGGTGGGAATGCTGAAGGCTTCGCACTCGTACAACCCAAGAATTTTTCCTGAACGCAGCAGGTTAAGGCGCGACGTGGTATTGATGCAAATGGCAAAGTATGGTTATCTTTCTCAAGCTGAAGCTTTGGCGGCAAAAAGAACAGATCTTGAACTGGATTACAGGAATTACAGCAATAATAAAGGCCTTGCGCCTTACTTTCGGGAACAGGTAAGAAAGGATGTAAGTTTAATCCTGGACACCTTAAAAAATAAAGACGGGCAGAAATATAATATTTACAGAGACGGCCTAATTGTTCATACCACCCTGGATTATAAAATGCAGCAACTGGCAGAAGCAGCGCTAAAAGAACATATGCAGGAACTCCAGGAACAACACGAAAATTCCTATGGAAAAAATGCTCCATGGCTTACTAACAAAACTATACTGGAAGATGCCGTTAAAAAAACCCGCGCATATAAAAATCTGCAAAAGGAAGGTTTGACACATGAAGAAATTATGGTGGAACTTAAGAAAACCAAACCCACCGAATTATTTGATTACACAGGCTCCGTTACCAGGAATGTGAGTGTGGTAGATAGCGTGGCCCATTATCTTAAATTTCTAAATGCCGGGCTTCTTGCGGTTGCTCCGGAAAACGGTGCAGTAAAGGCCTGGGTTGGCGGGGTGGATTTCAGGTATTTTAAATATGACCATGTTTCCATGAGCAAAAGGCAGGTAGGGTCTACTTTTAAACCTATAGTGTACACCGCTGCCCTGGAGAACGGAATGGAACCGTGTACTTATTTTTCTGCTGAAGAAGTAACCTATGAAAACGGGTGGACACCTTCCAATTCTTCTGCGGAAGATGATCCTTACATGAACTATAATCTGAAGACGGCTTTAAGCAGGTCTATGAATACCATTGCCGTAAAAGTGCTGATGGAAACAGGAATACCAAATGTAATAGCTGAAGCCCGAAAGATGGGAATTACCTCCACCCTTCCGGAAGTTCCCTCGATAGCCCTGGGGACAGCCTCATTAAATATAGAAGAACTTGCCGGGGCCTACACCAGCTATGTTAATAAGGGTAGACCCAGTGAACCTTTTTATATCAGCAGGATTGAAGATGGAGAAGGCAACTTGCTGGCAGAATTTAAACCCAAGGTCTCCCCTTCCCCGGCCTTTAGTGAAAATACACGGGAAGTGATGCTTAATTTTATGCAGGCCACAGTTAATGAAGGTACCGCTACCCGGCTTAGGGCTGTTTATGGGCTTCATAATGACATTGCGGGGAAAACAGGGACCACCCAGGATAATAAAGATGGCTGGTTTGTAGGTATTACACCACGCCTGGTCACTGTTACCTGGGTAGGATCAGACGATCATCGCATTGGCTTTAGAAACACCAGAATTGGGCAGGGAGCTAATAGTGCTCTACCTATATTTGCCATACTCATGCAAAAAATGCAGCAGGACGCTTACTTCAGCAAAATTACTAATGCAAGGTTTGGTCCTGTATCTCCAAAGGTTGCAGAAATGCTGGATTGCGAGGCTAAAAAGCGCGACGGATTTTTTAAGCGCCTGTTCTCCGGTAAAAACAAAAATGAGGAAGAGAAGAATTCCGAAGAAAAAAAAGAGAAAAAGGGCTTTTTTAAGAGGTTGTTTGGTAAAAAAGATAAAGACTAAAAAGGCTGTTCAAACATAAAATTTTAAACAGCCTTTTATATAGCGTAATATTAGTCCTAAAATTCTTTATTAATCTGCATCCTGAGTTTCCTGGAATAATCCTCTTCCAGCCAGTCGCGGTAATTTTTGGTGCTTTTGCTAATACAATAAGAATATTGTTTTATTCTGGAAGAAATATCAGGCTTTAGTTCCTGCGCCAAAATCCTGGCATCAAAAACATCCTCGCTGTTTTCCACACACATTTTCACATGTTGCTCCATAGACCATTCTAAAACCGTTTTAGACTTCAGGCCTTTTTTAATCACCTCGTCATAAGCGCTTTCCACGTCATAATCTACATCTTCAGAATTGGCAAATTTCTTCCTTACATCGGGTGGCATTTCATATTTGAATTCCCTTTCTATCTCATCGTCACTCAGCAGATTCTCAAAATAAAAATCGGGAGACCTAAAAATCTGTTTCCAGTCCACAGGTGCGCTCCAGTCCCCAAACCTGGCCATGTTGTTCCCAAGATCTATTACATTAAATTCAGATTTCCCTGGAAGTACCCTGGAACCCCTGCCAATCATCTGGAAATAAAGGGTAAGCGATTTGGTGGCACGGTTAAGAATAATGGTTTCCACGGTTGGTTCATCAAAACCGGTGGTAAGAATACTAACAGAGGTTACAATAGCATCTGGAGTATGCTTAAACCATTTTAAAATATCCTTACGGTCCTGTTTGCTGGTGGTATTATCCAGGTGCCTGATAGGAAGTCCTGCATTTTTAAAGGTTTCATAAACTTCAATAGAAGTGTTTATCCCATTGTTGAAAATGAGGGTTTTTTTGCCTTTGGACCTTTCCATATAAGCATTCAGAAGTTTTTCCTGCATCGAGAAGTTGGAATACAGTTCCTCCGAAGATTTTACCGTATAATCCCCGTTCATCCCAATTTTTAATCCTGAAAGGCCTACATTATAACTAAATGTTTTTGCCCGTGCCAGAAAGCCTTTTCCAATTAAAGACGAAATAGAATCTCCCACTATAAGTTCCCGGTAATTATCCTTCATGGGAAGTTTTATATTGGAACTTAACGGAGTAGCGGTAACCCCAAGAATGAAGCATCTTTCAAAGAACTTGAAGAGTTTTCTGAAGGAGTTATAATGCGCTTCATCAATAATTACCATCCCAATATTCCTTAAATCCAGCTTCTCATCATGAAGCCGGTTATTTAAAGTTTCTACCATGGCCACAAAACACATATATTCATCCTGGTCTGGCAGTTCTTTTACTTTACTATTAATAATTTTGTTGCGTACCCCAAAATCGGTAAGCATTTTAGACGTTTGCTTACACAATTCTATACGGTGCGTAAGTATAAGCACTTTTTGCTTGGTTCTTTGAATATATTCCCTCACGATCTGGGAAAATATCACTGTTTTCCCTCCTCCGGTAGGCAGTTGGTACAGCAGGTTGTAATGTTCAGGATGTTCCTCAATTACTTTAAAAATCTTCTCTATATCCTTCTGCTGATAATCATATAGTTCCTTATCTACTTTCTTATTTTCAATTCCGAATGTTTCGATCTCCATAGGCTTTATTAAGTCTGCAATTTTGCAAAAATAACAGATTTTTAAAGTAAAATAAAGCTTTTCGGCCTAAAACAGGTTTTTTATTTTTTTCGGCCTGCCCATAAAATAGCGATCTGCAGGCATTTTTAAAAAAATTTTCTCTGTATTGTAACATTTTATTTTTATGGTCGTCTTTTTAATAGAGACCAGAATCATCAACTATATCCTCCTGGTCCAGAACGCTCTTTGACTTTAAATTTTTATAACTAAATATTCATCAATCAAATTTTATCATCATGAAAAAAGCAATTTTATTTTTAATGCTGGCTGGATTTTTTGTTTCAGCCCAATCCCAGGTTATTGAACTTGAAGAAACAGAAGTTCAAATGAACTCTGTTCCCCTGACCACTAATTTAAATTCCCGCAAGGCGAGTTTTGTTATTGGAGAAGCTTATACCTCACAATTTCACAACAATGCCCTCGCGTTTGTAAAGAAGAATTTTGATATTCAGGAGTTTATTGAAAACAACAGCAATAAGAATTCCAATTCTTATGAAGTAATTTTTAAATCTCAAAAAGGCTTTATGAAGGTGGTTTATGATGGGGAAGGAAAGATGCAAAGTTCTTATCAAAAATTTAAAAATATTGCACTTCCTTACGAGGTCAGGAATGAAATTTATAGAAAGTACCAGGGTTGGGATGTCACTAAAAATTCTTTTGTGGCTAAGGGAAATAAGGATAATATAGATAAATCTTTCTATAAAATCCAGGTTCAGAACGGGAATAAAAAAGAGCGTTTTAAACTTCCTGTAGCTGAATCTTCTCTGGAAGGACTGGCAAGTAACTAATTGGTTTTTGGTTGAATTAAAAGACGGGAGCTGCAACGCAGTTTTCGTCTTTTATTTTTCATCAAACAGGTCTGAAGACAAATAGCGGTCTCCCCTGTCACAAATAATACTCACCACAAGCCCTTCTTCTAACTCCTGGCAAAGCTTAACTGCGGCCGCAGTGGCCCCACCACTACTCATTCCTGCAAATATTCCTTCTTCAGTGGCTAACCTGCGTGTCATTTTCCTGGATTCCTGTTCACTTACCTCTAAAATACGGTCTACTTTATTTTTGTCAAATATCTTAGGAAGATAGGCCTCAGGCCATTTTCGTATTCCGGGAATTTTGGCTTCATCTGTAGGTTGTACTCCTACAATCTGGATATCTTTATTTTTTTCCTTCAGAAAAGTTGATGTTCCCATTATAGTGCCCGTAGTTCCCATAGAAGAAACAAAATGAGTAATTTTATGCTCTGTTTCCTGCCAGATTTCAGGACCTGTGGTTTTATAATGCGCTTTCCAGTTATCGTTATTGCTGAACTGGTTAAACATAAAATAGTCTCCCTGCTTCACCTTATCTTCAGCATAATCGCGCGCGCCTTCTATTCCTCCTTCAGCACTGGTAAGGGTAACTTTTGCACCATAGGCTCTCATGGTTTGAACTCTCTCCACAGTAGAATTTTCCGGCATTACCAGTTCTATATCCAGGTTAAACATCCCGGCTATCATTGCAAGGGCGATACCCGTATTGCCACTGGTAGCTTCAATAAGTTTGGAATTGCTGTTTATCTCTCCTCTGTCTAAAGCACTCTTTATCATATTGTAAGCCGCCCGGTCTTTTACACTACCTCCCGGATTTTGCCCCTCAAGCTTAAAATACAATGCCACCCCAGGATTTTTCACCAGTGTATTTGCCTTCACAAGCGGAGTATTCCCTATGAGTTTTAAAATAGAATCATTCATTGTTGCGATGTATTTTTTATGTTGATCTGTGGATTATGAGATACCATCGAGCCCTGAGGTACCGATGCTGTTAACCAAACATTCCCGCCAATAATACTATTTGCACCCACAATAGTTTCTCCGCCCAAAATGGTGGCATTAGCATAAATGGTCACATTTTCTTCTATGGTAGGATGCCTTTTTATACTTCTCATCTTGCGATCCACAAAGAGGGCTCCCAGGGTTACCCCCTGATAAACCTTTACATTATCTTTAATTATGGCTGTTTCTCCAATGACCACTCCGGTGGCGTGATCTATAAAAAATGGGGTTCCAATCTGCGCGCCGGGATTAATATCTGTCCCTGTGAGACGATGCGCAAATTCTGTCATTAACCTGGGTACCAGAGGCAATCCAAATTTATAAAATTGATGGCTCAACCTGTAAATGGCAATGGCAAAAAACCCAGGATAAGAAAGGTAAACTTCTTCTACCGAATTTGCCGCAGGATCGTTTTTGGCTATAGCTTCTGCATCCTTATTTAATTTCATTAGGATTTCAGGCAGGCCTTCCAGATATTCCTGCCAGATGTCACGGCAGGGCTTATTGGGTTCCCAGCAAACCAGGTCTGCCAGTTCCTGAAAAATGTTTTCAAGTTCCTCTATATTATCAGCTACCGCAGTATCAACATCAAAAAGGGTGGAAAAAAGCTTCTGAGTAAATTCTTCTGTTTTTTCCTTTATGCTGAATTTTAGATTCGGATGCTTTTTATTTTGCTGAATCTGTTCTATGATAGATTTTTTATTGATAATCGCCACAGGTATGTTTGCATTTTAAATTTTTCAATTTCAAAAATAAGCAATAGCAAAGGAAATTTCGGTTTAATTCTCATAAATGCGGGCATTGCGCATATTTTCTTTAGCGGAAAAATTACAGTAAAAAAGCTGTAGTTAATTATTTCACAATTTCGTAGCGTCTATTTCTCTTTACCGTAAATTTAGGTAGTAATTTTTATTTATTAACCATAATATAAATTCGTCATGGAAGAAAAACAAAAAAAGCAGGACCCTAAAAAGGATAATGCAAAAAGACAGGATCAAAAGAAACAAGATCAAAGTAAAAATGCTCCCAAAAAATAATTTTGGGTTGAATTTTTTTATCAGGCCACCCTTAACAGGTGGCTTTTTTTGTGAACGTTTTCTATTTGCCATCAGCAAAAAGCAGGCTAAAGTTATTTTAGCTACACCAAACTGTTTAAAGTACGTGGGTGGAGTTATTGTATTAAACGATTTTTCTTTTTCCCTGCTTGCCAGAGATGTTATATTTGTAGGTTCTAAATCAAAATTTCTTGAAAGAATACTACCCGTTTTTAAAGACAAATTTTAAACCTGTAAGTTTTGGATGGTTGCTTACCTTTCTTTCTAGTTTTGGGCAAACTTTCCTTATTTCTCTTTATGTTCCTGAAATAATTGAAGCTTTTAATATTACAGAAGGTACTTTTGGAGCTATATACGCCGGCTGTACCGTAGCTGCTTCTTTTATAATGCTTAGCGTTGGCCATACCGTAGACCATATCCCGGCAAAAAAAATTACTGCCTTTACAGTAGCCAGCCTTGCAGTTTCCAGTATCCTGCTTGGATTTTCTTACAGCATAGGCTTATTACTAGTAGCACTAATAGGTCTGCGCCTTTGCGGCCAGGGGTTGTTAAGCCATATTAGTATGACGCTGGTCTCTAAATACTTCAGAAAAAACCGGGGGAAAGCGCTAAGCATTTCCGCATTGGGATATTCTATAGGAGAAGCAATTTTTCCGGTGATTATAGCTTCAATTATTGCTGCGTTTAACTGGAGAATTGCGGCTATAGTAAGTGGTACGGCATTGTTTTTTTACCTCATAAGATTAAAATTTACCAACCTGGGAGGATTTGATAAAGAACTTTCTAAAGAGGTGAAACCATCGGCATTTTCGCTTTTAAAGGATTATAAAGGCGTGGTTTTCAACCAAAAATTCGGGATTATGATGCCCGCAATATTCATGTTGGGCTTTACCAACACCGCAATTTTCTTTTACCAGTATGTTTTTGTAGAAGATAAAGGCTGGTCAGCACAGCTATATGCCACTTTCTTCGTAGTTTACGCGGCTTCAAGATTTTTATTTTCCCTGTTGGGAGGAAGTTGGGTAGATAAATACACGGCCAAAAAAATGTTCTGCTATTACTTAATTCCCATAAATATTGGCCTGCTTCCCTTTGCATTTATGGACAGCATTTTTGGAGCTTTAATTTATCTTATCCTGGCAGGCATCACCACTGGAATGTCCGGCACCGTGAAAACGGCTATTATTGCTGAAATGTACGGACTGGAGAAAATGGGCGCCATTAGAAGTGTTTTTACCATGTTTATGGTAGTAAGTACAGCTTTGGGACCTTTACTGGTTGGATTTTTAATTGATTGGAAAGTGAGCTTCACCAATATTATGCTTCTTATTTTTGGGGCAATGTTTTTGGCAAACCTTAACTCCCAGAGAATACGTAGCTTAAAACCTGAAGTAAAAAATGGCTAATATCAGCGAATAATGCTGAAGTGTCCTTTTAATGTACCAAAATTTTCAATGGAAATGTAATACCAGTAATCTGAAGCAGGTAGTGCTTTTCCATTAAAAGTCCCATCCCAGGCAAAGCCTTCCCCTCTTCCCGACTTCAATAATTTTCCATAGCGGTCAAAAATCCATATTTCAGAAGAGGAAAAATAACGTACTCCATTAAGTGTGAAAACATCATGATAACCATCTCCATTCGGCGTAATAAATTCAGGAATAACAATATGGGGAAATTCCTGGATTACTGTATTACAGCCTTGGGTATCTCTCATGTAGGCCGTGTAAATTCCGCCGGGAATATTTTGGAAGAGATTGGAATTTTGGAAGTTCACCCCGTCCAGGGAATATTCAAAAACACCCTCAAATTCCGGAACTATTTCTACAGTAGTGCCGCGGGAAAGCACCTCTTTTATGGCAGCCTGGTCTACCGCCGATACTGAAAAATGTTTTAACGCCTCACAGCCTTGTGGTGTAGTTACCCTTACCTGGTACTCCCCTGCCGAATTTACAGTAATTGACTGGCCGGTATCTCCCGTAGACCAAAAATAGGATAATCCGGAAATTCCGGCATCAAGGTTAATTCCAGCTTCGGAACAAATTTGCAGGGTTTCATCTGCAACTTCAGGAAGTTCATTAATAACTAATGTTACAGCAGTACGGGTACTTCCTTCACATTCGTATCCGCTTTTGACAGCTTCAGCATAAAAGGTGCCCTCATTTTGCGGGATAAAGGAACTCGTAGCTTCAGCTAAAAGATTTCCTCCAGAAGGAGCATCATACCAGTTCACGGTTTCATCTTCCGAAATACTTACACTAAGAGCCGGAATATTTTCATTTTCGCAAATAGTTCTATTTCCATTGTTTACAGGTGGCATTGGAATTTCCACAATTTTCACCAGGTAGGCCTCAGAAGCTGAACTGCAGAGATTACTGCTCAAATTTACAGGATCTTCCGCCACTTTTACCCTAAAGTAAGAAGTGTTTGACAGCTCCGGAGTAGTATAATTCAACGAAGTTGCTCCCACAATATCGTTCCAGGATTGGCCATCACTGCTTTCCTGCCACTGGTAATAATGAGTGGAATATACGCTGGAATCTGGATTGGCAGTAAGTTCCAAGCTTACGGGAGCATTATCTGGACAAACTATTACCTGAGCTGTACCTGTATCAGATTGTAGAGTGGTAAGGTCTCCGCAGGAGGCGAAAACAATATCGTCTATGGCCAGATCATTCCCGCAACCTCCGTTCCCGTTATTAAACATTTTTAGAATCACCGCATTTTGCCCTGGTTGGCTTTGGAAGGTGAGTGCATATTGCTCCCAACGGGGATTGGAGGAAGAGGCAATATCCCCTGTGTTTCCCCGGCTGAGGAGTTGGGTATCGGTTTCATCCCAAATTTCAAACCTTACATTTACCGGGATTCCTCCATTAGGGCAATTAGGATTTGCAGCATTATAAATATTCATTAGAAAAGCCGAGAATTCATAAGAAGTGTTTTCACATAAACCTGAAACTGTGGTACGGTAAAATTGTCCTGAGGTGTAATCTGCATTTACAATAAGAGCTCTTCCATTGGATAGTGTAGTAGACGGCAAATAGGTATGCCAGGCATCAATATAATTACCAATATCACTGGAAATTGTATACTGCCCGTCCTGCGGGTCTCCCGTGACATAACTGTAACTGGTAAGCCCTGCAGCCAGCGCCGGCCCCGTACCTGTACCCGAGCCAAAATCTTCATGAAATATTGGATCTCCTTTGCTCCCCGGGCAAAATCCCAATTGCGCAAAAGAGATTACAGGAAAAAGTAAAATCAAATAAAAAAAGCGGAATTTCAGCATCTCCCAAATGTATATTAAATCGAATAATTTTCTGCTATTCATTGAAACTGATGCATCAATTTTTCAAATTGGTAACTATTAGGCCAGTACTGTTCTTTTATATTTTTTTCAATTTTATGCATTCTTGTAAGAAATTCATCCTGTAGATTATGCTGAAGAACAAAATGAACGGCTTCTTCAAAAGATTTAAATATACTCCTGGTAAAACTCTCTTTCACTTCCTTATCTGCTGAAAAAGCCTGCGCAATTTCAATATTATACAACATCAAATCGGCAAGCATCACAGGATCCATCTCCAGTTTCCTGAAGTGTTTTATATATTTTTGAGCTATAGATCTTCTGGCTTTTGCCCTTTTTCTTCTCTCCGGAAAATATTCCCGGGAAATTTTAAATTTTGCTTCCTGTACCAGCTTCTCTTCATTTGGATTAAATACAAAGTCATAAAATGTCTTTACTTCTTTAAAACGGCCGTATAGATCCAGAATTTGAGATTCCAGTTCCTCTTTCTCCAGAGAATTAAGATATTGCTTTAAGGCTCTTTTGCTCATTTTGCACCTGTAAGATTAAATATATTATTCACTTTAGTTACCGCATTCAGGATATTTTCTGAAAGATCCCTAAGCCATTCCAGCTGGTGGTTTACCAGTTGTGCTTCCCGTAGTTTTATTCTCAATTCTGGATCAATTTCTTTTTTGCCGGCTTCCACTTCTTTTATTCGAATTTCCAGCAAATTTTCGTAGGATTTACTGAGCCCCCTTTTTGCCTCATCAACTTCAATAAAATTGTTATGATTCTCTGGAATTGCGGAAGTAACCAGCATTTCTTCAGCTTTTTCGATATTACGGCATATATAACCGGTCATTTTTTCAAAACTTTCTGAAGCTGAAGTCGTTTTATTGCTTCGTATAAAGGTGCCTAAAGAGGCAAGAGCAGAAAGAAAAGTCTGGTTTAAACTCACGAGTTTAAAAAGAAGAGCTATTTCTTTTTGCCTGGATTCCGGCTCCTGCGTAACCCGCTGAAAGGCTGCACTTAAATTCCCCATACAAATAAAGGCATGCTTCCTGGCCAGCTTATAACTCACCGGAAGTTCTCCTTTTATATGATAATGCGAATCAATTTCATTTAAATAGCTCTTATTGGCGCCAAGGCTGGCGATGAGTTGCTCCTTTACGCTGTGAACTTCCCATGCAGGCCATAAAAAATAATTTCCCATTGCAGCCAAAGCAGCCCCTATTAGGGTATCTAAAATGCGGTATTCAATAACATTTATCACATTTGGTTGCATAAGTGCGTAAATAAATATGATACTTAGAGTAATAAAGATGGCAGCCGTCCTGTAGTTTCTTTGAAGCAAAGAAAAAGCCATGGTGAGTGATCCTATTCCAAGAATGGTGTATATAATTTTATTCTGAACAATAAAAACAATACCGATGGCTATCGCTCCGCCAATTAAAGTACCTACAATCCGTTGTTTGGAGCGTTCTTTAGTAAGACCGTAGTTAGGTCGCATAATTACTACAATGGTGAGCAATATCCAATAGGCATTTTGAATAGAAAAGTAGATGCCAATAGAAAAACCTACAACAACAATTACCGCAAGCCTAAGGGAATGCCGGAAAATAGTTGAATTAAAATTGAAATTTTTCAGCAAAATGGAAGGACTGTAATCCTGCCTGCTCAAAAATTTAAGAACATCGCCTTTCTTTACCAGGGAATTATCTGCCTGATTTTTATTGCCTAGTGTAATAAAGATACTATTGATCTTTTGTACCTGCTCCTTTTGGTATGAATACAAATTGCGCAGCAGCAACATGCTTTCCCGCCGTTCATTTACCTCCATACTCTCCCTAAAGGTTTCAATGCTTTGCTCAAATTGGGAAAGAAAAGAATTCAGGTGATTGGCTGGAAACCTGCGCCCGTACTGAAGGTAAGCAGCAAGCGAGCCCAGATGGTCTGCCATGGCAGTTATTAAATCTTCCAGCGCTTCCAGTTGCTTCTCTTTATCTTTTAGAAGCACGTCCATTTTTTCATAATCCACGGGATTGGTCATGGCCAGTTCAAGGATATCCACCAAATCCACAAATGCCATTAACCTGTTTTCCTCAAAGTCATTATGTCCTGGGAAATTTCCGGAGCTTATAAGCGTTTCCCGCAGCCTTTCGTGTTTTTCGTTAAGATCGGTTTGGAGCGAAAACAGTTTTTCCTGAAGTTTGTTTCGCTTCTTCCGTCCGGTGAGCAGCTGTTTGCGCACCCTGAGGTAATCTGAAGTAATTTGCATAGCTTCCGCCAGGAGAACATCGGTTTCCTTCTTAGGCTTAATGGAATACCACAGGAGGCTTAATAGCAGGTACCATAATCCTCCGGCAAAAATTAACAGGCCCTGTTGCCATATTTCCAGGCCAGACTGAATTTTAGTGAAACTTAACACCACAGCGAGTAAACCGGAAAAACTCACCAGGGAAGCACGCAAACCATACACGGCAAGATAGCTTATGCCAAACATTAGCAATGCCAGCACAGGGATAAGAATGACTATACTTACCTGCGCATAGGCAGATAATACGGTAGAAACTGCCGCAAGCGCCGCGGCACAAACCAAACCAATAACCTTATGTCTCAGGCTGCCGGTAATGTTACTGGGAGAACATAATAAACAACCTTTTGCTATAGTTATTCCAATGACCAGGCTTGAAAAAGAGGAAAAAAGGCTTACAGGTACAACAATGGCAACAGTAAGTATCATGGCTTTAGAAAAGTCGGTACTCCTTAAAAAATCCAGGAATTTATGCAGGTTTCGGGATAATGATCTCAAGAAGAAAAACAGCTTTTAATTAGAACCAATTGTGGATAAAGTTAAGCTTTAATTACAGAACCTGCTGGGTGAAGCAATTCTTGACATTAAATTAGGATTTCATTTTTGCAGGAACCTCCTTTTACCACTAATTTGAGAAGAAAAGGTAAAATGAATAAAAGTATAAACTTAAAAAACAGGCCTTCAGGAAAACCAATACTGGAAGATTTCAAATTTGAAGATATTGAAACACCAGAAGCGGCAGAAGGACAACTATTGCTGAAGACTTTGTATGTAAGCGTAGATCCTTACTTAAGAGGCCGCATGCGCGACGAGAAATCTTACATTCCACCATTCAAAGTAGGTGAACCTCTTGAATCTATGGTAGTAGCTGAAGTAACAGAGTCAAAAAATGAAAATTTCAAGAAAGGAGACTTTGTAAGCGGGATGCTCAAATGGAAGAAAATTCAGATTTCGGATGGTAAGGGACTGAATAAAATTGATCGTAATTTAGCACCATTATCGGCATACCTTGGGGTACTTGGCCTTACCGGGATTACTGCATACCTGGGACTTGAAAAAATAGGGAAACTTAAGGAAGGGGAACATTTATTGGTTTCTGGTGCAGCCGGTGCTGTGGGAAGTGTTGTTGGGCAAATTGGCAAAATAAAGTCCTGCAAGGTAACCGGGATTGCCGGAACCGATGAAAAAATAGAAACGCTAAAGGAGAAATACGGATTTGATTCCGGCATAAACTACAAAAAAACCGGAAACATAAAATCTGCCATTGCAGAAGCCTGTGCACTGGGAGTGGATGTGTATTTTGACAATGTTGGGGGAGAAATTCTGGATGCTGCCATGGCAAGTATGAATAAATATGGCCGCGTAATTAATTGCGGGGCAATTTCTATCTATAATGCTGAAGAGCAGCCAACGGGACCAAGGCTGGAAACAGTTCTTATAAAGAAAAGTATTTCTATGCAGGGTTTTACAGTGAGGGATTATGCTGAAGATTTTCCTGATGCTATTAAACAGCTGGCTCAATGGCTAAAAGAAGGAAAATTAAAATATGAAGAAACCGTTGTGGAAGGATTTGAAAAAATTCCCCAGGCATTTTTAGATTTATTCGAGGGCAAAAATAAAGGAAAAATGGTGGTAAAGGTGAATTGATGCCATAAAGGATCTTCTTTAAAAGAATACCAAAAAACAAAAAAGCCGGCATTTCCGGCTTTTTTTGAACAGTATTTTAGTAAAGAATTATTTTTTTGGAGGTTGCGAAGGCCTTACTTCAATCTTGCTAGGTAAGGTACGTGGGTTCAGTTTTAAAAGATCCACCACTATTTCCCCAATATCTTCCGGCTGGATTTTCCATGCATCGGCTTCACCTGGTTCATGATCATTAAAATGGGTGGCCACAGAACCCGGCATAATTGTACTTACGTTTATTCCTTTTTGTCTTAAATCCAGCATAACGGCCTGGGTAAAACCGGTCACTCCAAACTTACTGGCATTATAGGCTGCCCCTCCTGCAAAGAAATTTGTTCCCGCCAGGCTGGAAATAGTTATTAAATAACCTTTAGATTTGCTTAAGGCATCTACCGCGGCTTTTGCACTGTAAAAAACGCCGGTAAGGTTAGTGTCTATAGTGTCCTGCCATTGCTGCGGGGTTAATTCTTCTATAGAACCAAAATTTCCCACTCCGGCATTAGCCACCATCACATCCAGCTGGCCCCATTCGTCAGTCACCTCTTTAATGGCTTTTTTCTGGCTTTCGTAATTACGTACATCGGCTTCCACTCCAATAATATCGCCTTTGGATTTTAATTTTCCCGCAGCTTCCTCAGCATTTTTCTTAGACCTACTGCTAATGGCCACCTTCATTCCTTTCTCAAGAAGAGATTGGGCAACTCCAAATCCAATTCCTTTGCTTCCGCCTGTTATAAACGCTACTTTTCCTTCTAATGAACTCATAAAAATTTTTTTTTGATTGTTTTTAAAGCTAACGAAGTTTAGTGATTCTTCCGAAAGATAAACAACTAAGATATTGTTAATTTTAGGGAAGTATCTTTCCATAAAATCTACGTTAAAATCTTTCAAAAAACCACAAAAAAGGTAACTTTGCAAAACCGAAAATGCTCCCTTGGAGCAGCCGGTATTCGTTTAACCTGATAATATTTATTTCATTGGAAAATATAAAAGCTCAAAATTTACTGAACAAGATTCACCGTGATCTAAACCGCAATGGGATCATTATAAATACTATTGTTGAAGAACTTAAGGATTTAAGGGCTTTGGTTGTAGAGGAAGGCAATCCCTTGTTAGCTAAAGTTATCAGGTTGGCCTATGAGCATATTCAGGCCAATAATGGCTTTGAAATTCCAATTCCTGATGATGAACCACTGGAGGATGAAGAGGATAATATTGAAGAAGAAACCAGCCAGACCAGTGGAGAGGAAAGTCTTGATTATTTATTGTCTCTAATGGCAGATCCTTCCAATAAGGTTAATGAAATTGAGCTTAGGGAGTATGTGAAGGCTTTTCAGGAGTTCGATTAATACCATTCTCCGAGACGGAAATTAGTTATTTCCAAAAAATCTTATTCAGCAGTGGATAAGTAAAATTGCTAAAAAAAGTAGATGAAAAAGAAGGCGAAATCTAAAAAGAAGTCGCGTATACGCCTATTGCACCAGTATTATGGCTATACAGGGTTCTATAGTTTTGTGTGGAAAAGCGTTAAAAAAGCAATTTTACCCATTATCCTTTTTATAGGTGCCTTACTGGCCCTGGACTTTTTTGTGTTGGATATAGAAAACATGCTGGTAACAGTAACCGAAACCTATTCCCCGTTTGGAATTATTAGTGTGTTTTTTATTTCAGAATCCCTGCTGGGGCTAATTCCTCCCGAACTTTTTATAGCCTGGTCCGGCAAATCCGGCAGCCCTATTCTTAATTTGTCACTGCTCGCCACCGCTTCTTATTGTGGCGGAATTGTATCCTATTATATAGGCAGAGGGATCACTAAAATTAATTATGTGCATGAGCAGCTGGAAGTAAAAATGGCTCAACATATTGCCAATACCCGCAAGTGGGGTGGTTTTTTAATTATTGTTGGGGCACTGCTTCCCATTCCATTCTCTATTACCAGCATTGCAGCCGGAATAATTAAATTTCCCTTCCCCAGCTACTTAATGTTTGGTTTGCTTCGCTATGTACGATTCTATCTTTATGCTCTGGTAATCTTTGAGATGGTGTAAGCCTCAGGAGCTGCTAAAATCTTCAAAATTATCACTAAACTTTTCCCAATTGGAACTCGCATGTTTTTGATTTAAAGTAAATTGAAAATTATCAAATGGATAAAATGTGAATTTAAAGGAATGGATTACAAGTTTAAGAAAATGGCCCGTACAGGTTACGTCGCCAAAGGTCTCGTGTATGCAATTACCGGTGTCCTTACTTTTCTGGCGGCTTTTAATCTTGGTGGACAAAAATCAGGAAAGCTTCAGGTAATAGAGTTTCTTGAAAAACAGCCTTGTGGAAATGCTATTCTATTCTTGATAGCCATAGGTTTTTTATGTTATTCCTGCTGGCGTTTTGTACAGGCAATAAAGGATCCGGAAGGAGAAGGCAAAGATGCGCAGGCAAAACTGGAACGTACTGGTTTTTTTGCCAGCGGATTTGTGTATTTACTCCTTGCAACATATACCGTATTACAGGTTTTTGGTAAAGATCAAGCGGCGGGAAGTACACCACAAAAACCCTCTTTTCTTGCAGGAGAAGCCGGGGTCTATATTTTTGCAATCATAGGATTAGGATTAATAATCGCCAGTTTTTACCAGTATAGAAAGGTGTTTACCGGTGCTTTTATGGATAATTTTAAGGAGAAATCGGTAAAGGAAACTAAAAGAAGAAGGACTATTGAAAATACTGGAAAACTGGGCCTTGCCGCCCGGGGGACAATTCTTGCAATTTTGGCCTATTTTTTTATCCACGCCGCAATCGTATCTAACACCACAGATATTAAAGGAACAGCAGATGCTTTTTCCTTCCTCCAGGAATTTTCATACGGTTCCTGGCTCATGGGCCTAGTAGCAGCAGGTTTGGTTTGCTATTCTATTTATGTTTTTATGATGGTAAGGTATCGGAAATTTTATGATTGAAAAATAGTTCTTTAATAATTAATAATAACCACTAAAAATCAAATAAAGATGTCAGTACTTACAATTATTCTAAATATTTTATTACCCCCTTTAGCCGTGTATATGAAACATGGAGTGGGATCTGCGTTACTAATTAGTATTATTCTTACTATAATAGGATGGATTCCTGGAGTGATACACGCATTCCTGGTAAATGGAACCAAGTAGATAAGTAGATGTTCTAGTAAAAAAAGCTGCAGATTTCTATTTGCAGCTTTTTTATAATGCGTGTAATTTTTTTAGCTTATAGATCCTTATCCTCCACAACGGTTTGCCACTTCCAGGCACTCTGCAGTGCTTCAGCCAGTGTAAGGTCGGCTTTCCATCCCAGTTCCTTATTCGCCTTTTCTGTATCTGCATAGGCAGCGATTACATCTCCTTCCCTCCTGCCAGCAATTTTATAAGGCAATCTTTGACCTGTAGATTCTTCAAAGGTTTTAATAACTTCAAGTACAGAATTTCCTTTTCCTGTTCCAAGATTAAAAACCTCGTAATTAGATTTTTCGCTGCCGTTAATTAAGCGTTGTAGGGCCACCACATGTGCTCTCGCCAGATCCATTACATGAATATAATCCCGGATGCAGGTACCATCCTCTGTAGGATAATCATCTCCAAAGACCGAAAGCTCTTTTCTTTTACCAATTGCCGTCTGGGTGATAAAAGGTACCAGGTTTTGAGGAGTTCCAATTGGCAGTTCCCCAATATCAGCTGAAGGGTGAGCTCCTATAGGATTAAAATATCTTAAAGATATTGCTTTAAGACCAGCATGAACCTTGCAGGTATCAGCAATAATTTCTTCCCCTATTTGTTTGGTATTTCCATAGGGAGATTCCGCTTTTTTAACCGGTGCATTTTCTGTGATCGGTAAATTATCTGCCTGCCCGTAAACCGTACAGGAAGAACTAAAAATAAAATGTGCCTTTGGCCTTTCAACTAATTCCTGTAAAATATATACCAGTGTGGAGAGGTTGTTTTCATAATAAAGTAAAGGATTTTCTACACTTTCACCTACGGCCTTAGAAGCTGCAAAATGAATTACACCTTCTATATCTGGATATTTTTGAAAAAAGTTTTTGACTTCCTGCTTATTCCGAAGATCCATTCTTTCAAATTCAGGCTCTTTCCCGGTAATTTTTGTTATTCCTGCTAAAACATCTATTGAAGAGTTGGAGAGATTGTCTATAATAACCACTTTAAACCCCTTTTCCTGAAGGGCTACTACGGTATGAGATCCAATAAAACCCAATCCTCCCGTAACTAAAATTTTCTTATTCATAAGTTTGGTTGTTGTTGCTGCAAATTAATAAAAAATTCCAGAAAAGGCTTACTTAAATACTATATCTGTCCCTCCTGTAATACCTAAATCCAGCTTCTGAAAAATTCTCTAAATCTAATGCTGATTTCTTTATATAATTTATCTTTGCACTCCTTAATTAAGAAATATGCAATTAAAGCATAAAAAAAGCATTTTTAAATGGATTAGCATCCTGGAAGGGATATCTTTTCTGGCCTTGCTACTGCTTGCGATGCCGTTAAAATACATTTTTGATCTACCGCAACCGGTGCAATATGTGGGAATGGCACACGGGCTGCTTTTTATTGCTTACGTCCTGCTGGCATTTTTACTCTTTAATGCCATGCCATGGAAAGCCAAAGATCTGGCTTTAATCCTGCTATTTTCGCTTATCCCCTTTGGGCCCTTCTATGTAGAAAGGAAATATCTTTAAATATGGATTTTAATCAGGAATTTGAAAATATAACCTGTATTGTAGAAAGAACTCTGGTTTCACAAGGAGTGAACACCATTGTGGCTTCTTACCTTAATATGCTGGTAAATCTGGGGGTGCTTCTTTTATTAGTATGGGTAATAAAATATATTATACGGCGCTTCGTAATAGAATCTTTTAAGGCATTCACAGATAAAACGGTCACAACATTTGACGATTTTCTTATCCAAAGCAATTTTCCAAAATATGTTGGGCAAATTGTACCCTTACTGCTGGTTTATTACGCGCTTCCTTATATTTTTGCTGATTTTCCCGCCTTACTGGAAGGTTCTTTTTTTTCATTTAATCTGTTTATCCTTCTTAATATTTACGCAATCATTCTTTGTATATGGATTGTGAGAAGCTTTATAAGGACTTCCAGAAACTACCTAAAGACAAGGGATGAATATGGTGATAAACCTATAGAAAGTTACAGCCAGGTATTTCTCATTATCCTTTGGGTGATTGGCTTCATGTTTATTTTTGCTGAAATTACCGGCGAGTCTGTGGTAAGTTTTGCCCTTTCGCTTGGTGCCGCTTCCGCCATATTACTGCTGGTTTTTAAAGATACTATTTTAGGATTTGTGGCTTCTATACAGGTTTCGGTTAATGATATTGTTCGTATTGGAGACTGGATTACTTTTAGCCGCTATGGCGCCGATGGGAATGTTACAGAAATCAACCTTGCCACTGTAAGGGTTCAAAACTGGGATAATACCTTTACCACCATCCCCACCTACAGCCTAATTTCGGATTCCTTCCAAAACTGGAGAGGAATGCAGGAAAGCCCGGGAAGGAGAATAAGACGGGCTATATACATCAAGCAAAATTCTGTAAGATTTCTTTCTTCAGAAGATCTTCAGCATTTAAAAAAAATAAAACTAATTTCTGACTATGTGGAAAACCGACAGAATGAAATAGAACGATACAACCAGAGGAACGGTGTGGATAAAAGCCTGGCCTTAAACGGAAGAAATCAAACCAATCTCGGAATATTTAGAAAATACGCTGATACTTACCTACATGAACATTCTGCCATCAATAAAGACCTGTATATCATTGTGAGGCAACTTGCTCCCACGGCGCAAGGGCTGCCGCTTGAAATCCTGTGTTTTAGCAAAGATAAGCGGTGGGAAAATTTTGAATATATTACGGCAGATATTTTTGATCATCTCATTGCAGCAATCCCTTTTTTCCATCTAAAACTTTTTGAATCCCCCTCAGGTGATGATTTTCAGCATTTAAAAATGGATGCTCCTCCTAAAGAAGTTTAAACTATATTAGCCCGAAATAATTCCCCATAATGAAATTAAAACCTTTTTTGAGGGGCTTTGGAATCCTTGCTATAGTACTCACAGTTATTCCCCTGGCTGCTGCAGACTACTGGTGGGTACGCATGTTTGATTATCCTCATATTCAACTTACCATTCTCACCATGGTGGCCCTGGTGGTGTATTTTGCAAGATTTAACATAAAATCCTGGAAAGATTATTCTTTTGTTGGCCTTCTTGCCATTTGTTTCCTTTTTCAAATGGTAAAGATATACCCATACCTTCCTCATAACGATTATGAAGTTGGCAATGCTTCCGCAGAAATCAGCAAAGCAAATACCATCCGTTTCTTTGCCGCTAATGTGTTGCAGAAAAATAAAAACTCAAAACTTTTAATTGAAGAGCTAAAAAAGGAAAATCCCGATATGGTTTTGCTTACAGAAACCAACAGCAAATGGAAATCTGAACTGGCAGAAGTTACTTCTAAATTCCCTTATAAAGTTGAAGCTCCGCTTAACAACACGTATGGCATGTTACTGTATTCCAGGCTAAAACTAAAAGATCCAAAAGTACATTATTTAATAGATGACAGTATTCCATCCATTCACAGTATTGTACAACTGGATTCAGGAAAGGAGATTCAGCTGTATGCCATTCACCCCACTCCGCCAATGCCCCAGCACAATCCATCTTCTACAGACAGGGATGCCGAGATGATGATGATTGCAAAAAGGGCCAGGGAATCTAAATTACCTGTGATAGTAGCCGGTGACTTTAACGATGTTGCCTGGTCTGGCACTACCGGTTTGTTCAAAAAGGTTGGAGGACTGCTGGATATTCGCGTGGGACGCGGCTTTTACAACACTTTCAATGCTGGCAGCAATATTTTACGATGGCCCCTGGACCACTTCTTTGTTTCAGAGGAATTCCGTCTGGTGAAATGCCAGGCAATGGCTGGCATAGATTCAGATCATTTTCCATTTTATATTACGGTAAGCCTGGAACCGGAAAGGGCTGAAGAACAAATTCCCGAAGCTCCTACCGCTAATCAATTAAAACGGGCTAACGATCAAATTGCTGCCGCCATCAAGAAACAAAGAGAAGAGAAAGAGGAAGAACAGAAGAAAAACCAGAAAAAACAGGCCCTGCTGCAGGAATAATGAGTTGAGGCTCCACTAATATCACAAAAACTTCTTTTTTCAGAAGCTTAATTGTATTTTAGTTTAAAACTCGTCCAGATGCAGCAGGCAAATGTGTATAATTCCACAACTATAGAGGATGCCTTTTCAAGGTTTTACAATAATTTTATCGAGCAGTTACCCGGCATAGGCCTGGGAATTTTAATTATTATCCTGGGCGTGCTTGTGGGAGGCTGGATTGGCAAGTTTGCCACCAAGCGCATTTCTTCCCGCACCCATGACCCATTAATGAGCCGGTTTTTAGGAAAAACCATTAGGTTTGTATTTGTAGTTACCGCTATTATGCTGGCATTGCGGGCTGCGGGTTTAGGTGGAATCGCGACCGGAGTGCTTACTGCAGCAGGGGCAAGTGCCCTGGTGCTTGGGTTTGCTTTTAAGGATATTGGGGAAAATTTTATCTCCGGAATTATTCTTGCGTTCAACCGCCCTTTTGATGTAGAAGATACCGTAGAAATAGGTGAAAATTTTGGAAAAGTAAAGGCACTGGAGTTTCGTTATACCAAGTTAAAAACATTTGACGGCAAAGACGTTTACATTCCCAACAGCGATGTTCTTACCAAACCGGTGACCAATTTTACTGAAGATGGGTTTTTTAGATGGAGCTTTATAATAGGAATTGCTTACGAAGATAATATTGATGGGGCAAAGCAAACGGTTATGGAAGCCCTGAGGAAAGAACCTATGGTTATTGAAGATGCAGAACACGAAAATTTTGTTATTGAAGATGAACTGGCCACAAGTACGGTAAACCTAAAAGTATTTTTTTGGGTAGACACCAAAGACTTTAGAAGAATGGCTTTAATTACAAAAGGAAATGTGGTAAGAACTGTAAAAGAAGCCCTCGAAGAACATGGATATTATATGCCGGCAGATATACAGGAAATTAAATTATATGGCGGGGAAACAGAGTTTCCAGTGCGCCTTGCCGAAAAACAAAAAGAGCAGCAAAAAGAAGGTTCTTAATTTTAATTTGCCAACCTGTCTTTTACAAATTCTACCTGGGTCTTCCCGTGGGGTTTTGAATGCCCGTTTTCATCAAGAGAAACCATCACGATTTTATCTATAGTAATTATAGTTTCACGGGTCATTTTGTTGCGCACCTCACACTTTAATGTTAAAGAAGCCGTACCAAATTTTACCACTTCAATTCCAATTTCCACAATATCTCCTTCCCTGGCCGAACTCCTAAAATCAATTTCACTCATATACTTAGTGACCGTTTTAGGATTTTCCAGCTGGATTATGCTGTAGAGTGCACATTCCTCATCAATCCATTCTAATAATTTACCCCCAAATAAGGTGCGGTTTGGATTTAAATCTCCGGGCTTAACCCATTTTCTGGTATGAAATCTCATGTTTTTTGTGCAATTATTACTCCAAGCCGGCTTTAATGCCTTACAGCTTTCAAAAGATAAGCCTGTAACTTAAAAATTATCATTAATAACCGGATCCTTAGGATTTATTTAATTGCAAGTTAAACAAAATCTCAAAAACAGGTCTCTTGTATAAATACACTTATAATAACTTCCACCAGAAAATTTGAATTATTTTTAAAGAAGTCCCCGTGCAGCGGTAATGATCTCTTGATGATCAAAAGCCAGATCAGGAAGTTTATCCAGTTCAAACCATTGAGCATCTCCTGCATCATCTCCCGGCTTGAGTTCTTCCTCACAAAATATACGGCTCAAAAATGCTATGGAAATCATTCTTCCCCGAGGATCCCTACCCGGTCTTCCAAAAGCTTTAATCTGTTCCATGGACTTTATCTCTACTCCTGTCTCTTCTTTCAATTCCCGTTTAGCGGCAGCTTCCAGCTCTTCCCCGTCTTCCATAAATCCTCCTGGCAACGCCCATTGCCCTTTAAAAGGATCATTTTTCCTTTTTACAAGTAGAACTTTAAAAAGATTTTCTACATTACATAAAACCACGCTATCTACTGTTATAGCAATATCCTGATTGCTCATTTTCTATAAGGTTTTTGGTATTTGAATATCTGTTTTAAACTTTTCATTAAAATTTTTAATGAAGTAAGCCGACAATAAAGGAGACGCTTCTTCAAGATTTTGATGAACAAAAAAATAGAGGTTTTTTAAACCTAATTTATACCATTCTTCTATCTTTTCCAGCCAATCGTCTAGCCTGGAATAGTCAGACTCATGGTTGGACCCGTTATAGCGAATAAAAGCAGTATCACTGGTAAGTCTCATGTGCAGCAAATCCCTTCTGCCCGCACTGTCTGTAATTATGCTGGCAATATTGTATTTTATAAGAATATCATTAAGCTTATTGGCTACGGCAGCGTCATTATACCAGTCTGTATGCCGTAATTCTGCTGCCAAAGGAATTTCCTTTGGCCAGTGGTTAAAAAAAGGTTCCAGACGGTCTATATATTTAGGCTGGAAATTATCTGGCATCTGAAGAAAAACCATTCCCAATTTTTCTTTGAGCGGCAACATATTGGTTACCACATCATCCACAAGAGTTTCACAGTCATTAAGCCGTTTTAAATGGCTCACCAGCCTGGGGACTTTTGGAAAAAATTTAAAATCTCCTTCTGCCTTTTCTTCCCATTTTTGAAATTGTGCCTCCGGAAAAATTCTGTAAAAGGAGGCGTTTAATTCTATAGAATTAAACTGGGTGCTGTAATAACTGAGCTCATCTTTTGTACCCCTGGGATAAAAATTTTTAAGATCTGTACGGTTCCATTTTGCACAGCCAATTCTAACATCCTTAAATTCTTCAGGTTTATACTCTGAAAGTATTTTTTTGGTTTGTGCATGAGTAGCCGGAAGAGAAAAATCTACATCTTCCGGGTGTTCTACTTTTCCGAATTTCATTTAAATTTCTTTAATATTTATTGAAATATACTGTTTTTTTGTTCAGGAACTCCCTAATCCCATGTTCTGAAAGTTCCCGGCCATAACCTGATTCCTTAGTCCCCCCAAAAGGAAGCCGCGGATCACTTTTTACCAGTTCATTAATAAATACCGCGCCATCATCAAATTGAGGCACCAGTTTCTTTGCAAAGTCAAAATCTTCAGTAAAAATAGAAACTCCAAGTCCAAAAGAAGAGCTGTTTACCAGGTCTACGGCTTCCTGTTCATCTCTAAAAGTAGTTACTGAGATGGCTGGACCAAAGGTTTCTTCTTCAAAAACAGCCATTCCCTTAGTTACATTACCTACTATGGTGGGTTCATAATACGCATGATCCCTTTTGCCACCTAACAGTATTTGGGCGCCCTGCTCTACCGACCTGTTTACCTGGTCTTCCAGATCTTTTGCCAGATCTTCCCTGGCCAAAACACCAATATAGGTTTCCTCCTCAAGAGGATCGCCGCTCTTTAAATCTTTTACTGCCTCCAGAAATAATTTCATAAATTTTTTTTCAATATTTTCTTGAAGTAGCAGGCGTTTGCCGGATATACAACTCTGTCCCGTATTTTGAAATCTCGCCTGCACACATGTTTTTACTGCTTCCTGCAGGTTAGCATCTTCAAAAACCACAAGAGCATTGCTTCCCCCAAGTTCCAAAACCGATTTTTTAATATTTTTCGCGGCAACTGAAGCTACGGCGCTTCCTGCAGGTTTACTCCCGGTTAACGTTACTGCCTTTATTCTTTTGTCTTTTATAATAGCTTCCACTTTTTTACTTCCAATAACCAGGTTTTGGAAGCATCCTTCAGGGAAACCAGCCCTTTCAAAAACTTTTTGAATATTATTGGCAGATTTCATTACATTGCTGGCATGCTTCAGCACTCCAATATTTCCTGCCATTAAGGCCGGCGCTGCAAACCTGAATACCTGCCAGAAAGGAAAATTCCACGGCATTACTGCCAGTACAACCCCCAGGGGTTCATAACGCACATAACTATCTGCCGCATCTGTTGCAATTTTTTCATCTGCAAGTTGCTCTTCGGCATTTTCAGCATAATATTCACAGACCCACGCGCATTTCTCAATTTCAGAAACAGCTTGTTTAATAGGTTTGCCCATTTCAAGGGTTATATCTTTAGCATACTCCTGCTTATTCTCTTTTAGCTCTTCCGCAGCAGCTTTCATGAGTTTTGAACGCTCTGTAAAAGATGTTTTTCTCCATGATTTGAAGGTTAAAGTGGCCTTTTCCAGGGCCTCATCTATTTGGTCTTTAGTATATTCTTCAAATTTTTGAATCTCCTGGCCGTTGTATGGGTTTTTTGAAACAATCATTTTTCTTTTTCTTTTTATCAATTCTATTAAATATAAAAAGAAGTACAGGACATGCAGGGCCGATTAAGAGGATTTTAACTTGCCTGCTATTGTTTATAAGTAGTTTACAAGTATGGTCTTAAAGAGAAAATTTATGCCGCAGAATGCTTAAATTTAAGAAACTTTACCGGCTATGAATGCACGAGACCTTCATTTAATCGAGTTAAGACCAGAAATTCCTTCAGCAAAAGTTTCTGAAAACATGAGCCTTGATGAGCAGTTTCAAAATCGTACTTTAAGGCCTGTTGCCAAGCTTCAGAATGAATTATTACTTGCTGTTTTTCGTAATTATGTTTCTAAACATAAAAATGTCTTTTATGACATGAGCCTGGAAAAACGCCTTAAGTATGTTGAGAATGCTATTCAAAAGGATATTAAATTCAGGAATTCCCTGAAAGGAATCATCATAGGGCAGTTCACCCTACAGGAGTATGATGCGTATATTAAAAATTCTTCTGCCTTAAACAAACGCATGATGAATATAGTAAAAGAACGCTTACAGGATAATCTCCAGCTTCTAGAACGAGATATGGTATATTAAAAGGCCCAGCAAAATGGTTATTGCGAAGCTCATAAGGGTTCCAATAAGCACATATTCTGTTTGTTTTCTTGCTCCTGCTTCAGACTTATCACTAAATCTAAGAATAGATTTTGCCGCTATTAAAAATCCTATTGCTGAAAAGTTACCGGTTAAAATAAAGGTAAGCACCAGAATTCTTTCAAAAATACCAATATACCGCCCTGCAGCCTCCAGACTTACGCTTTTTCCATCCTCAAGAAGTTCATTATGCCAGCGCTGTGTTGCTTTTCCTATTATAAAACCTACCGGAAAAATCACGGTAAGATAACCGGTTATGATAGCCAGTACGGCTGTAGAAGAGAAAAACTGTACTACAAAAGGAAGCAATTGCTTAAAACCGTAAGTAAGATAAAGCCATACTGCCAGAATTACTAATAAATGAAACAGCTGGTCCAAAAGGAATACGGGCAGATTATCTTTTTTATGCTTTAATTTCCAGTAATCTATAATACAATGGGTTAAAGAAATAAATAAAGCTACATACCATAACTCCCACCTTATTAGAAGGAGATAGGTGAGCAATCCTGCAATAATAGAATGTAGGTATAAATAAACAGAAGCCGCCTTATACTGGCGTTTATGTAATACCCATTTTGTAGGCTGAAAAACAAAATCTGTAAGGATATGGGCCAACAAGAGTTGCAGGAAAATGAGCAAAGGCATCATAGGCTGAATTTTTCAGAAATTACTTTTTCATACCTTTCCAACAAAGAAGAAATAGCTTCCCAGCCGGCAGCTTTTTTTCTCTGGTTCACGGCAGATTGGCTTATATTTAGCTTATCTGCTATTTCCTGCTCTTTATAACCATGCAGGAGATAAAAAATCACTTCTGCGGAAGCGGTACTCCATTTATTAATGAACGTATCCAGGAGCAACAGGCTGCTGTTAAACTCTCCATTGATGTTCTCGTCTGGTGTTTTAAGCATTAACGTTCTTCCAGATTTTTTCATTTCATCTAATGTACGGCCTGAAAACTGAAATGCCTGCCCGTTGGATTCTGCAATTTCATCCCTTACAAAATCATATGCTCCTATTCCTATTGCTGTTTTTGAATCTGCCTCTATAGAAAGGGCTTTTCCAGGATTTTTACCGGTGGAAATTTTGTTGATAGCAGCCTTTAGAGTGATGGCAATATGTAGGGCTTTTCCAGGATTTTTGATAATCCCCTGGAAACTGTCTCCACGGTAAATTCTAAAGCTGGTTCCTTGGCCATGCTTCTCTTGTATTTTTTTAAATTCTTCATTTAATACGGCTATTGCCCGCGATAGCAGCTCCTGGCTGTATCCGGAAGAATTAATAAGATCTGCAGTAATTACGGCTATCATATTTCAAATATAAGTTTTATTAGGCTAAAAACTAATATTTACACTTTATAAGTTTTAAGGCTTATAATAATGCTGAATAAGGACATAGGCTTATAAAAATAAAAGTAAATAAAACTGCTTATTAAACTTTTGCTAAATATTCTTTCAGGTATAGTATGATACCTAATTTTAAGAAAATCAATAAAAATAACTATGAAAGTCAATAAAAAAGAAATCTATTATAAGGCCTTAGAAGTGGTAAATGAGAAAATTGAGAAATATCAGGAAGAGATGGACATGATAAAGGAGTCTATGGATGCTAATGATGTAAAGACAGATTATGATGAAGATAACCGCGGAAAGCTGCTAGGCGATTTTGAAAAAAATGCAGACCATCTCAACAATGCAAGGGAAATGAAAGAAACCTTAAGCCGCCTGGATTTGGAGCATTACAGTAAAATTGTGGATTTTGGCAGTGTGGTGGAAACAAAGCAAAATCTATATTACGTGTCTGTACCTTTAGGCGAATTGCAAATGGAAGATGGTACCGTAGTGTATGCTATTTCTACCGATGCCCCGGTATATGAAGGACTGGAAGGCAAAAAAGCCGGAGATAGTTATACCTTTAACGGACAAGAATTTAAAATAGTAGCGCTGCACTAAAATTATTCAGGGTATTCAACTCGTAAATGATATATATTTTTTAGCTTACGCTTGAGAATTTTTTTTACGAGTTGGATTTCCTTAAAGGTAATATTGGAATTTAAAAATTGTCCTTCTTTCATTTGCTTATTAATAACTTTCTCCACAAACTCATCTATAAGAGTAGAGGTAGGTTCTTTAAGGCTTTTACTGGCCGCTTCCACACTGTCACACATCATTAAAATAGCCGTTTCTTTACTAAACGGAATTGGCCCCGGGTAGCGAAAATCATCGGGGTCCACTTCGCCACTGCTATTTTCCTTCTCTTTCATAAGAAAATAATACACCGTGCTGGTGCCATGATGGGTACGTATAAAATCGATCACCCGGTCTGGAAGATTATTTTTTTTAGCAATCTCAATTCCACGGATGACATGTTCAATAATAATCTCTGCACTTTCACGGGGAGATAATTCATCATGCGAATTTACAGAAGTGGTTTGATTTTCAGTAAAATAAGTAGGGTTCTGCATTTTTCCGATATCGTGGTAAAGTGCCCCTACCCTTACCATCATTGCATTGGCGCTTATCTCATTAGCGGCAGCTTCTGCAAGGTTAGCCACATTTAGGGAATGGTGAAAGGTACCCGGCGCTTTTTCAGCCAATTCCTTAAGCAACCTGGAATTGGTGTCAGAAAGTTCCAGCAGGGACATATCTGAAACCATTCCAAAGATTTTTTCATAAATATAAATAAGGGGTTGTACAAAAAGCGTGGCCAGCCCTCCCAGTAAAAAGGTAAGAAACACCTCCCCTTTTACATCAGCAATATTTCCCTCCTGGATAATGGTAAAGGCAAAATAAGAAATAATGTACACCAGGGTAATCTGCCCTACAGAAATAAAAAGATTGGCTCGTTTATAAAGTTCAGAAACCGTAAGTATAGTCACAATACCCGCAATGATTTGTAAAAACATGTACTCATAACTGTTGGGTACTATAAAACCCAGCAACAATACTGTTAGCACATGGGTAAAAAGTCCTAAACGGGCGTCAAAAAAGGCTTTTAGCGTTAGTGGCAAAATACACAGTGGCACCACGTAGACATAATCAATATTGAATTTTACCACCAGAGTGGTAAGCATTACCATAAAGATGATGTTGAAAAAAATAAAAGTGACCTTTACATTATTTTCATAAATCTCCCAGCGATATTTTCTAATAAACAACAGCAGCATTAGCAAAGCCAAAGCTACCAGCGTACTGTAGCCCACAAGGATCCAGTTATGATTGGCCTGGCTCCATACCTGGGACTCATACTCCTGCTTAAGGGACCGCAGGATGTTGTACTTGGTATTATCCACCACCTCTCCCTTGGCAATTACCCGGCTTCCCTGCTCAATAATGCCGCGAGTATAGGAAATATTGTTCAATCTGCTTTCCAGTTCCTTTTGGGTAAGGTCATTATTATAAACCACATTGGGTTCTACCGAATTAAAAAAAACCTCCAGCAATTCGTTCTTGAAAAAACCAATATTGGCTTCATCTATTTCATTGCTCAGAAAATTACGAATATCACCCTGTTTCAGGATTTTCTTGTAGGTAACTTCGTAGGCTTCATTTCCTTTCCGCAAATAAACCAGCTGTTCTGGTCCCATCCTGTTGCTTTCCTGCAGCAATCCGTTTTTATAAATTTTATCTACGGTTTTTTCTACAAAATTATTCAGGGGTCGTTCCGCGAGATCCAGAATACTGTCGCTAAAAGTCCTTTGCACTTCATGCAAAGCATCTGCCTTTACCCGTTCTACAACATCCTCATTATATTCATAGTATGGAATAAGGCTGTTTTTTATCGCCTGTCTTTCCTCCTGAATTTCTTCATCGGTCTTTAGAATGGCAAAATCAAAAGGGGCATATAAATTTTCATACTGCCAGGGTTTATTTTTGGGGATATCATATTTAAATTTCCCTCCCTTAGGAAGCAGGTAAACGATTAGTACCGCAGATAATATGAATAAAAAAACCTTATAAAAGAGCGCCTGGTTTTTATAAAGGTTATTTACGAAATTGCTCATGTATATTCAGCTAATGATCAAATGTAATAAAAATCACCCTGAATTATACTCTATTGCTATGTTCCTTATAAAATCCTTAACTTCGCGGAAGGAAGAAAATAATAAAGAAATTATGAATAAAGAAGTGGTTATAGTTAGTGCTGCCCGCACTCCAATAGGAAGTTTTTTAGGCAGCCTTTCTAGTGTTCCTGCAACAAAACTTGGTGCTATTGCTATTAAAGGGGCTTTAGAAAAAATCAAACTGAAGCCTGAACTTGTAGAAGAAGTTATTATGGGTAATGTAGTACAGGCAGGCGTAGGGCAGGCTCCTGCAAGACAGGCAGCTTTAGGTGCAGGCATTCCCGCCACTGTTCCCTGTACCACAGTAAATAAAGTTTGTGCCAGCGGCATGAAGGCATTAATGCACGCGGCCCAATCTATTATGTTGGGAGATACTTCTATAGTGGTAGCCGGCGGAATGGAAAATATGAGTTTAATTCCACATTACCTTTATCTTCGGAAAGGACAAAAATTTGGTCCTGCTGCAATGGAAGATGGCATGCAAAAAGATGGGCTGGTAGATGCTTACGATCATAATGCTATGGGAGTTTGTGCAGATTTATGTGCTAAGGAATATAATTTTTCCAGGGAAGACCAGGATGCTTTTGCCATGCAATCTTATGAAAGGTCTGCCAAAGCCTGGAAAGAGGGGAAATTTGATAATGAAGTTGTCCCCGTGGAAGTTCCGCAGCGAAAAGGCGATCCGGTTATTGTAAAGGAAGATGAAGAGTATAAAAATGTAAGAATGGAGAAAATTGCCTCTCTTCGCCCTGCCTTTAGCAAAGACGGAACAGTGACCGCGGCGAATGCTTCTACCATTAATGATGGGGCCGGCGCAATGGTTTTGATGAGCCGTGAAAAAGCTGAAGAATTAGGACTCAACGTTTTGGCGACCATTAAAAGTTTTGCAGATGCCGCCCAGGAACCAAAATGGTTTACTACTTCTCCTGCCAAGGCATTGCCAAAGGCATTGGCGAAAGCTAATATAAGCCAGGATGATGTGGATTTTTTTGAATTTAATGAAGCTTTTTCTGTGGTGGGACTGGCTAATATGAAAATTCTGGGGCTAAGCGATAAAAACACCAATGTTAACGGTGGCTCGGTCTCCCTGGGACATCCACTTGGCTGCAGCGGGGTGCGCATTGTGATCACCCTGCTTAATGTACTGGAGCAGAACAACGCCAAATTGGGAGCTGCTGCAATCTGCAATGGCGGCGGCGGAGCTTCAGCAATGATAATAGAGCGAAATTCTTAAATTTATATGATAATCATTTCTGAATGCAATACGGAATTTGCCATTTAAGCATCGTCCCCATTCGCTTTTCGGCTTCAGACCAAAGTGAAATGGTATCTCAGTTATTATACGGTGAACATTTTAAAGTTTTGGAAGAAAGAGGAAAGTGGAGCCGGATACGTGTTGCTTTTGATAACCTTGAAGCTTGGATATATAATAAGCAGTATCTTAAAATTGATGAAGCTCAATTTAATGGGCTTGAAGAAGGGGAAATACACCTTTCGGCTGATCTTTTTAATTATATCACCGATGCCAGGAAGCAATTAATTGCCGTCCCTCTGGGAGCTGCATTAAATTCTCTGGAATTATTTCAGCATGAATTTGAAGGAGAAATTACCGTAGGTAAGAAAGAAAAAGAGGCACTGGTAAATAGTGCGCTTTTATACCTAAATAGCCCATACTGCTGGCGGGGCAGATCTCCTTTAGGAATAGATGCTGCCGGACTTACGCAAATGGTTTACAAGCTTAACGGGTATAGACTCAAAAGAACTCCGGCAGAACAGGCCACCCAGGGGTTGGCTTTAAGTTTTATAGAAGAAAGTGAACCGGGTGATCTCGCTTTTTTTGATAACAGTGAAGGAATTATTGAGCACGTTGGCATTATGATGCAGGACAATTATATTATTCATGTAGACGGGCAGGTAAGAATTGACCGCATAGATCATTCAGGCATTTTTAATGTAGACCAAAAAAGGCATACACACCAGCTAAGGGTGATTAAAAAAGTTGTATAAAAAAAGCCGCTGAAAATTTTCAGCGGCTTTTTTTATACACAAAATGAAATGTATCCTATTGTTGTTGATTTTGCAACATGGCATCCATCTCTGCCACCTTTTCTTCATTCCCTAACTGGGTATAAATATTTTTAGCAGTGCGAATAGCTTCTACATTAGAAGGTTTATTTTCAATAACCTCCTCAAGGTAAGGAATGGCTTCTTTATAGATTTCATTTCTTTCCTTCTGCAATTCATCATATCGTTTATTATCTTCTTTGCTCATCCCCAGATTATTCATTTCATCAATAATCTCTCTTTCCTTCCCTAGAATTAGTGCCACCATATTTAATTTGGCATCAGTCATAGAAGGATCCAGTTCAATAGCTTTTTGATAATACTGCATTGCTTTATCTTTATTACCAAGATCTGCGCTGTTCACTCCAAGGTTATAATAAAGGGCTGCATTATCTGGAGCCTGTTCTACCACCTGCTCCATGATTTCATTATACTTTTCTTTATCCCCCATGTTATAGTACATATTAGCCTGTACCTGTTTTAATTCCAAATCATCGGGATTTGCATTAATAGCTGCTTCCATTGCTTCTTCAGCCTCCTCATATTTTTCCTGGCTTACATAAATCCTTGCGATAAGGCTGGTGATATCACCTTTTTTAGAAGGAATCTTTCTTTCAGAAGGATCCTTGTATTGGTTGGTTTTAACCATTAAATCCTGCTGTTCTTTGCTTCCCATTAGTTCTTCTTCACCACTTTCAGTATTTACAGCATAATATTCTGTACCGGAACCATCATAACCAATTTCGTTAAGGGTATTCAGGTATTCAAGACCTTTATCATAATCTCCGGCCTGGACGGCATTATTCGCTGCATAATAAAGGTGAATGGTATCGGTCTTTCCACTTAACTCATAACTGGTGTATAATTTATCTGCGGCATTTTCAAATTCCTGCGCGTTTTGATCGGCAATTGCGCCTTGTACTAAACTGTTTCTAACAGCAACAAGTCCATCTTCAGCCCCTTCTGCTCCCATATCGGCAGCTTTTTGATAAGCGGCTGCAGCAGTTTTAAGATCTTCAAGAGAAACATTTTCTCCAGACCCAAGATAAGCCTGTCCTTTATACAGGTAGAATCTTTCTGTCCATTTGTCATTGGCGTCAGACAACATCTGTTCAGCCTTGGTTAATTGTGTCTTGGCCTGAGCATAATTACCATCTTCAATGGCATCTTCGGCATCCTTAATTTCATTCTTTTGTGCGAACGCCGTAAAGGTTAATACAGACAACGCCAGCGTCAAAATATTAGTTTTCATTTGATTTTGGTTTAATTATTTAATTATTCTTCACTATCGTCCGCAATAGTTGTGCCATTGCTATTAAGATTGGTGGGATCGGGGGTTTCCGCATCGTCCATAGCCTCTACATCGTCCTCATCATGAAGTACTTTTGCCACAGCCGCAATAGAATCTTTTCCTTTTAAATTAATAAGCCTAACTCCCTGCGTGGCACGGCCCATTACCCGAAGATCTGACACTCCCATTCTTATCGCAATACCAGATTTATTAATGATCATAAGATCATCCTTATCAGAAACATTTTTAATTGCAACAAGCCCTCCTGTTTTATCAGTTACAGAAATGGTCTTTACGCCTTTCCCGCCCCTGTTAGTAATACGATAATCTTCAAGGCTGGAGCGTTTTCCGTATCCATTTTCTGAAACCACAAGTATATTGGATTCCATGTCATTAACCGAAATCATCCCTACAACCTCATCCTTATCATCTGCCAAAGTAATCCCTCGTACCCCGGAAGCATTTCTTCCCATTGGCCTGGTTTTTCCTTCTTCAAAACGAATGGCTTTTCCGCTTTTTACTGCAAGCATTACCTGGCTCTCACCATTGGTAAGTTTAGCTTCCAGTAATTCATCGTCGTCCTTAATAGTAATGGCATTAATTCCATTAACCCTTGGGCGGGAGTATTGTTCCAGTGAAGTTTTTTTCACCTGGCCTTTTTTAGTAGCCATTATTACATAATGACTGTTGACATATTCCTCATCTTTGAGGTCCTGGGTACAAATGAAGGCTTTTACCTTATCATCTGGTTCTATATTAATAAGGTTTTGAATAGCCCTTCCTTTTGAGGCCTTGCTGCCTTCAGGGATTTCATAAACCCTCATCCAGAAGCATTTACCTTTTTGAGTAAAGAATAACATGTACTGATGATTGGTACCTGCAAACAGATATTCAAGGAAATCTTCATTTCTTGTTGTGGAGCCTTTTTGTCCCACTCCTCCCCTGTTTTGAGTTTTATATTCAGTAAGCGAAGTCCTTTTAATATACCCGGCATGAGAAATAGTAATTATTACCTGCTCATCAGGTATCATATCTTCAATACTCAAATCTCCTCCAGCATACTCTATAGTAGAACGTCTTTCATCGCCATATTTTTCTTTTACTTCCAGAAGTTCATCTTTAATTACCTGCATTCTTCTCTCTTTTCTGGCAAGGATATCTTTAAGGTCTTCTATGGTCTTTAAAATTTCTTCATACTCAGCGCGCAATTTATCCTGCTCAAGACCGGTAAGTTGTCTTAATCGCATTTCCACAATAGCGCGGGCCTGAATTTCGGTAAGTTCAAATCGCTCCATAAGCTTTTCTCTGGCTTCTTCAGCATTGCTGGAAGCTCTGATAAGCGCGATAACTTCATCTATATTATCTGAAGCGATAATTAAACCTTCCAGGATATGTGCTCTGTCTTCAGCTTTTTTAAGCTCGTATTGGGTTCTTCGAACCACCACTTCGTGACGATGCTCAACGAAATGATAAATAATATCCTTTAAATTAAGCATTTCCGGTCTTCCATTTACCAGCGCAATATTATTTACACTAAAGGAAGATTGCAGAGCGGTATGCTTAAACAAGGTGTTTAGAACAATATTTGGAATTGCATCCCTTTTTAACTGGTACACAATACGCATCCCATTTCTGTCTGACTCATCCCGGATCAGGCTGATGCCGTCAATTTTCTTCTCATTAATAAGATCGGCCGTTTTCTTGATCATATCCGCCTTATTCACCTGGTAAGGTATCTCGGTAACCACAATGCTCTCACGGCCGTTTACTTCTTCCAGCGTAGATTTGGCGCGCATCACTATGCGCCCTCTGCCGGTTTTAAAAGCCTCCCTTACTCCATCATAACCATAAATAATACCACCTGTAGGAAAATCTGGAGCTTTAATGTGCTCTATTAATTCATCAATCTCTATGTCATGATTGTCAATATATGCAACGGTGCCATCTATTACTTCTGCGAGGTTATGCGGAGCCATGTTGGTAGCCATTCCCACTGCAATACCACTTGCTCCGTTTACCAGTAGGTTTGGGATACGGGTGGGCAGTACTACAGGTTCGTTAAGGGAATCATCAAAGTTAAGCTGGGTATCTACAGTTTCCTTATCAATATCGGCCAGCATGTCTTCGCTTATTTTACGCATACGGGCTTCTGTGTAACGCATGGCTGCAGGACTATCTCCGTCTACCGATCCAAAGTTACCCTGGCCGTCCACAAGCATGTAGCGCATACTCCATTCTTGTGCCATCCGTACCATGGTATCATAAACAGAGGAGTCTCCGTGAGGGTGATATTTACCCAGCACTTCTCCTACTATTCTTGCAGATTTTTTATAGGCTCTGTTGGAGAGCACTCCAAGTTCGTACATCCCGAATAAGACCCTTCGATGTACAGGTTTTAACCCGTCACGTACATCGGGAAGCGCACGTGACACAATGACCGACATTGAATAATCAATGTAAGCCGATTTCATTTCATCTTCAATGTTGATAGGAATTAATTCTTCTCCTTCAGCCATATTAAAAAATTTAATTTAGTTCTAAAATCTAACGTGCCAATTTACGAATTTTACCTTGTTTTATGCCGCTCTGGCACATGCTTTGGTGTTTTTTTATTAACAAATTTTTAGTGCACATTCGTTGATAAGTTCACTACTTTGAGTTTTGATTATTGAAAGTAATTTCGTCAATTAGCTTACGACTGATCTTAGGTACAGTTTTTGAACTTCATAGATTAGTTAATTAATGAGAGAAAGGAAAATAACATGGATGATAATTTTTCACCTAGAGTAAAAGATGTAATTTCTTATAGCAAGGAAGAAGCATTAAGGCTGGGCCATGATTTCATCGGGACAGAGCATCTTATGCTTGGACTGTTGAGGGATGGCGATGGCAAAGCTATAAATATATTAAACGCAATGGAAATTGATCTGAGCCACCTTAGAAGGAAGGTGGAGATTTTAAGCCCGGCCACTCCTGGCTCTGCATCGGTTTCTAATGAAAAAAAGAATCTGCACCTTACAAGGCAGGCAGAGCGTGCACTTAAAACTACTTTTTTAGAAGCTAAGCTTTTCCAGAGCACTTCTATTAATACCGCCCACCTGTTGCTGTGCATTTTAAGAAACGAGAATGATCCTACCACTAAATTGCTGAATAAGCTCAAAATTGATTATGACGGCGTTAAGGATCAGTTTAAATACATGATAGCCAATGATGAAAATGATTTTTCAGACAGTCCTGCTGCCGAATCATTTTCTGATGAAGGGGATACTGATGATGCTACCAAAGACAATCCGTTTAGCGGCGGTGGAGGCAGCGGCCCCGGCAAAACATCTAAAAAATCTAAAACACCTGTTCTTGATAACTTTGGCAGGGACCTTACTGCAATGGCAGAAGCAGATAAGCTAGATCCTGTAGTGGGAAGAGAAAAAGAAATTGAGCGTGTTTCCCAGATCTTAAGCAGGCGCAAGAAGAACAACCCGCTTCTTATTGGAGAACCAGGTGTTGGAAAATCTGCCATTGCTGAAGGTTTGGCCTTAAGAATTGTAAAAAGGAAAGTCTCCCGCATCTTGTTTGATAAACGTGTGGTGACCCTGGACCTGGCAAGTCTTGTTGCAGGAACCAAATACAGGGGCCAGTTTGAAGAGCGGATGAAGGCGGTGATGAACGAGCTTGAAAAGAATGATGACATTATTCTTTTTATTGATGAAATACATACTATTGTAGGTGCCGGTGGCGCCACAGGTAGCCTGGATGCCAGTAATATGTTTAAACCCGCTCTTGCCAGAGGGGAAATTCAATGTATTGGCGCCACTACCCTAGATGAATATAGGCAATACATAGAAAAAGACGGAGCTCTGGAAAGAAGGTTCCAGAAAGTTATTGTGGAACCTACAACTGTGGAGGAAACTATTGAAATCCTAAACAATATTAAGGATAAGTATGAAGAGCATCACAATGTGGTTTATACCGATGAAGCTATTGAAGCTTGCGTAAAACTCACTAATAGGTATATGACAGACAGGTTTCTTCCAGATAAAGCTATTGATGCCTTAGATGAAGCAGGTTCCCGTGTACATATTACTAATATTGATGTTCCCAAACAAATCCTTGATCTAGAGCGTCGGCTTGAAGAAGTAAGGCAAAATAAAAATTCCGTAGTAAAAAAGCAGAAGTATGAAGAAGCTGCAAAACTGCGTGATGATGAAAAGAACCTTGAAAAAGAATTAAGCCTGGCCCAGGAAAAATGGGAAGAAGAATCTAAGAAACACAAAGAGACAGTAAGTGAAGACAGCGTTGCTGATGTGGTTTCTATGATGACGGGTGTACCTGTTAACAGGATTGCCCAAACCGAAAGCAATAAGCTTGTGGAACTCCCTGAAAAAATTAAAGGCAAGGTGATTGGGCAGGATGATGCAGTTTCCAAAGTGGTTAAAGCTATTCAAAGAAACAGAGCTGGATTAAAAGATCCCGATAAACCTATTGGATCCTTTATCTTTTTAGGACAAACCGGGGTTGGTAAAACACAGTTGGCTAAAGTGCTTGCGCGGGAATTATTCGATAATGAAGATACCCTTATTCGAATAGACATGAGTGAATACATGGAAAAATTTGCGGTATCCAGGTTAATTGGAGCACCTCCGGGGTATGTAGGCTATGAAGAAGGAGGGCAGTTAACCGAAAAAGTTAGACGCAAACCTTATGCAGTTATTCTTCTGGACGAAGTAGAAAAAGCACATCCAGATGTATTTAATATGTTACTTCAGGTGTTGGATGACGGATATTTAACAGATAGTTTAGGCCGTAAGATCGATTTCAGGAACACCATAATAATTATGACTTCCAATATTGGAGCCCGAAAACTTAAAGATTTTGGGCAGGGAGTTGGATTTGGAACCGCTGCCATGAAATCTCAGGTAGATGAAAATGCCCGGGGGGTAATTGAAGGGGCATTGAAGAAAGCCTTTGCTCCGGAATTCCTTAACCGAATTGATGATGTGGTAATTTTCAATTCTTTGGAAAGGGATGATATCCATAAAATTATAGATATTGAACTCTCCAAGTTATATGGAAGAATTGGCAGTCTTGGATACAATCTTACCTTAAGCGATAAAGCCAAAGATTTTATTGCAGATAAAGGTTTCGATAAACAATATGGTGCCCGTCCATTAAACAGAGCCATCCAGAAGTATATTGAGGACGCGTTGGCTGAAGAGATTATTACCTCACAAATTAATGAAGGGGATACGATTTATATGGACCTGGATGAAGAGAAAAATGAACTCACCATTAATGTTGAAAAGACAGTAAAGGAAACAGAATCCTAAATTTTTAAAAGCCGCTTGTTAATTCAGGCGGCTTTCTTACTTTTACATCCATCAGATTTGATTTTTCCCCGGGATCTAAACTTCTGAACCTACAAACCTGTCATCTTAATGATAAAAAAAAACCTTAAGCTGGAATTCGGCTTAATTTCTGTACATGAAAATGTATTAATAGCTGAATTAAATGAAGGCATCCTCTTCAGCGTTGAAAATAACCGGAAATTGCTTGAGTTAGGGCGGGATATCTTTGATGGAAAAGCCTATGGTTATATTTCAAATCGTACCCACTCCTATGCTGTAGATCCAATGGTCTATAAAGAATCTTCAAATGTAGATACCTTAAAAGCTATTGCCGTGGTAAGTAAAAATCACCTGGTAAAATTAAATGCCAGGCAGGTGGAACAGAAATTTTATAAAAATCCAGAAGCTTTTGAAGTCTTTGACACTCTGGAAGAAGCTCTTAACTGGATGAAATCAAAATTTTAAACTTCCAGGTAATTCTCTTCAATTTTAAACTTTTCCAGAAAAGTTTTTGCTCTTTGAATGTAGGGCGCCATGGTCACATCCTGTCTTAAAATTGGCACTTCCTCTCTAAACTTCTCTAATACCAGTGAAATTTTAGGTGAGGTTCTGGCGGGCTCCCTAAAATGCATAGCCTGTGAAGCATTAAAAAGTTCTATGGCTAGTACCGTTTGAAGATTATCTATTATTTTCAAATTTTTAGTTGCGCTATTGGCTCCCATGCTCACATGGTCCTCCTGCCCGTTTGAAGAAACAATAGAATCTACTGATGCAGGCACAGCCAGTTGTTTATTTTGACTCACAATGCTTGCGGCGGTATACTGCGGAATCATAAACCCGCTGTTCAACCCCGGATCTTCCACAAGAAAGTTGGGTAAATTCCTTAGCCCGGACACCAGCTGGTAAATTCTTCTTTCTGAAATATTGGCAAGTTCTGCCATGGCAATACTAAGATAATCAAGTCCTAGGGCTAAAGGTTGGCCATGAAAATTTCCCCCGGAAATTATTTTATCTTCATCAACAAAGATATTTGGATTATCTGTAACCGAATTTATTTCGGTTTTCACGATTTTACGTACAAAAGCAAGAGTATCTTTGGTAGCTCCATGCACCTGTGGCACGCACCTGAAAGAATATGGATCCTGGACATTTTCTTTTTCCGTTAAAGCAATTTCACTGCCATTTAAAAATCCCCTTATCCTCTCTGCAGTCTTTACCTGCCCGCGGTGAGGCCTTATCATGTGCACCAGCTCATCAAAAGGAGAAAGATTACAATCAAAAGCATCTATGGAAACAGCACTAACCAGATCTGCCAGAAAAGCCCACTTATAAGATTTTAGTAATGCATATACCGCATGAGCACTCATAAACTGGGTACCATTTAAAAGCGCAAGCCCTTCTTTGGGTTGCAACTTTAACGGCTCCCACCCCATCACATCAAGCAATTCTCCGCCACTCATCACCTCTTCTTTGTAATAAACTTCTCCATCTCCAATAAGAGGAAGTGCCAAATGCGCCAAAGGCGCCAGATCTCCTGAAGCTCCAAGAGAACCTTGTTCATAGATTACCGGCAAAATATTTTCATTAAAAAAGGCCACCAGTCGGTTAACCGTTTCCAAGGAGATTCCAGAATTTCCATAGCTAAGTGACTGTATCTTTAGCAGCAACATTAATTTTATTAGAGGTTTGGCAATTTTTTCTCCCGTGCCACAGGCATGCGATTTCACGAGGTTTTCCTGTAGCTCCGTTAATTTTTCTGGAGAGATTTTTACGTTGCAAAGGGCGCCAAAGCCCGTGTTTATTCCATAAACCGGCGCAGTACTTTCATTAATCTTTTTATCCAGATACTGCCGGGATTTTTGAATATTTACTCTTGCCTCATCGCTAAGGGCAATGTTCTTTCCCTTATCCAGAATTTCCTTTATCTGTTCCAGATCTAAAACTGCAGAAGAAATATAATGAGTGCTTTGCATGGAGATTATCAAAAAATTTATTTCGGCATACAAAAATTAGTTTTTTTTAGGAAATATCTCTACGAAAGTCTATAAAAATCAAAAAATGCCAAAACTCCATCCTTCAAGATTTACTTATTATCTTCCCCGGTTACAAAAAGCTTCATATAAGCCTGTCCTATATTTTCAACAAGATCCCCAGAAATAAGGGCTTCATAAGAATGTTTGGCTGCATAAACATCTCCTGCAAGTCCATGTAAAAAAACTCCGAGTCGTGCGGCAGCAACAGGTTTATACCTTTGGCAAAGCAGGGCGGCTATAACCCCGGAAAGTACGTCACCACTTCCGGCAGTGGCCATACCGGGATTTCCTGTAGTATTAATATACTTACTTTCTCCATCAAAAATAAAGGTATAAGCGCCTTTAAGCACTACAATTAGCTTATACGCTCTACAAAAATCCTGAACCATTTTCATTTTCTGATAGTCATCCTTCCACTTGCCAATAAGCCTTTCCAATTCTTTTGGATGTGGAGTAAGAACGGAATTTTCGGGAACCAGCTCCAGCATGTCATTATTTTCAGAAAGGATATTGAGGCCATCTGCATCAATAAGCATTGGCTTTTTGGTGTTTTCCAGCAATGCCTTAAATGCCTTTACAGTTTCCTCGCTCTTCCCCGCGCCCATTCCAAAGCATACCGCATCTGCATCGAAATCTGTTTTTATATTAGTGAGCATTTCATAATTATTATCGGTAATTACCATTGCCTCGGGCAGTCCGGTTTGCATAATTTCGTATCCGCATTTAGGAATAAATACAGTACACAGCCCTGCCCCAGTTCTTAGAGCAGCTGTGGTGGAAAGTAAAATACTGCCAATTTTACCGTAGCTCCCGCCTATGGTAATCATATGCCCGTAATTGCCTTTATGAGAATTCTTCTTCCTGGGAATATAGAGCTGCCTGGCTTCTTCTTTAGTCGTGATATGAGTATCTGTGCTAACTTCAGCTAAAAAACTTTGATCCAGGCCAATATCCAGTACTTGTAAATCCCCTACATAGTCCATGGTTTGCGGCAAAAAGAAAACCAACTTAGGCGTTTGAAAGGTAAGGGTGAAATTTGCATTTATTACCGCATCCTGTTTAGCGGGAATTTTATCAGAAAATAAACCTGAAGGCATATCCACGGCGAGCACAAAAGCCCCGCAGGCATTAATATACTGTACGAGCCTGCCCACCCATCCTTCTAAAGGCCGGTTTAGGCCAATACCAAAGATGGCATCTATAATAAAATCACCTTTTCTAATTTGCGGAAAATCTTCTTCTTTTTTTATTAATTCCGGCCAGTTATTGGTTACTTCCTTTATTTTCTCATAATTAGCAAGAAAATCTTCAGATCTTTTATCAGAATAATTAACAATAAAGACCTGGACCCGGTAATTCTTTTCAAGAAGCATGCGGGCAATTGCCAGGCCATCGCCGCCATTGTTCCCTATCCCGCAGAAAATTTTCAAAGGGATCTGTGCTCCTTGTAAGCGACGGTGTATCTCCTGAAAAACTTTTGTAGCCGCTCTTTCCATTAGTTCTTCGGAAGTTATATTTTGTTTTTTTAGGCTTATGGCATCGGCTTCCTTAAGTTGAGCTGCAGAGAGTATTTTCATGAGTGTTCTATTTCAGTTACACAAAATTAAAAAATGCATCCCGCAGTTTTCTTAATTTCATTCTAACATCTATAAAGCTAATACAATTAAAGCTTTCCGCAGAAAAAGAAGGAATTAAATATTGTTTTCTAAGCGAAATCAATAAATTTGCGCAAATTTTAAACGAAATGAAAGAAATTGCCCTTATTGAGAAACATAAGTCCTTAAATGCTAAAATTGTACCTTTTGCAGGGTATAATATGCCGGTATCCTACGAAGGTGTAAATGCTGAGCATCTGGCAGTACGGGAGAAACTTGGAGTTTTTGATGTATCCCATATGGGTGAATTTTTGATTTCTGGAGAAAATGCCCTGGAGCTTATCCAGAGAATTTCTTCTAATGATGCCTCCCGGCTGGTGAATGGTAAAGCCCAATATACCTGTATGCCTAATGAAACAGGAGGAATTGTGGACGATCTTATTATCTACCGGATTAATGCTGAAAAATATTTATTGGTTGTAAATGCAGCCAATATTGAAAAAGACTGGAACTGGATTTCGCAGCACAATACTATGGATGCTACGATGAAAGATATCTCCGATGAAATGTCTCTTCTGGCCATACAGGGTCCTAAAGCGGCTGAAGCTATGCAGTCTCTAACTGAAGTAACTCTTGAGAGCATGAAATCTTACACCTTTGAAGTAGCTGAATTTGCCGGGGTTGATAAAGTTATCATTTCGGCTACCGGATATACCGGGAGCGGTGGGTTCGAGATTTACTTTAGAAATGAAGATGCAGCACAAATATGGGATAAGGTGATGGAAGCGGGCGCAGATTCTGGCATAAAACCCATTGGTCTTGCCGCAAGAGATACTTTGAGACTGGAAATGGGCTATTGCCTATATGGAAATGATATAGATGAAAAAACTTCTCCAATAGAAGCGAATCTTGGCTGGATTACCAAGTTTAGCAAAGATTTCATCAATTCTGAAGCCTTAAAAAAGGAAAAGGAAGAAGGCCCGGCACGTAAGCTAATCGCATTTGAACTTGAAGAACGGGGTATCCCCCGCCAGGGTTATGATATAGTAGACGAGAATGGCACTGTTATTGGCATTGTCACCTCGGGAACAATGTCACCTTCCCTGGATAAAGGAATTGGTATGGGTTACGTTCCGGCCGCATTTGCAGGAATTGGTAAGAAGCTAAACATACAGATAAGAAAAAAAACTGTTCCTGCCGTACAGGTGAAATTGCCCTTTTATAAAGGATAAAATTTTTGGAAAAAATACTGATATTAGGCGCCAGCGGTTTTATAGGCAATTCTTTGTACAGGGAATTGCGCTCTTATTTTGATACTTACGGTACTTATCGTACAGATAATGAATCCTTCAGCAAAAACCGGCAGTTTTTCCAGTACGATATGGAGACTGAAAATATAACGGTCTTACTGGAGAACCTTAAACCTACTATAATTATTTCAGCCGTTCGCGGTAATTTTGATGCACAGGTTACTGCTCATTTTTATGCCATGGAATACGTGATGCGCAGTGAATGTAAATTCTTGTTTATTTCTTCGGCTAATGTCTTTGATGCTTTTACCAACTTTCCCTCGTATGAGTATGATAAGACGCTGTCCCAAAGTATTTACGGGAGGTTTAAAATAAAAATTGAAAACGCCCTTTTACGTTTACCAAACCATAAATACAATATTTTACGCTTACCCATGGTTTTTGGGCACCATTCCCCTCGAGTGAAAGAATTGAAAACCCTTATTGAGTTGGGAGAAGCGGTGGAAGTGTTTCCAAATGTTGTAGTAAATGTTACCGAAATACAGAAGGTAACCCAGCAAATCCATTATATTATCAATAGAAAACGGGAAGGAGTATTTCACCTGGGAAGTACAGATCTTGTGCACCAAAGGGATTTTATAAAAGATCTTTGTGAAGAACTGGGAATCCATAATCCCCTTTTTAAAAATGTTTATGACTCCAATTTTGATCGCTTCCTCGCTGTGTTACCCAAAGATAATCTCCTGCCTGGAAATCTTCAAATTACGGTACAGGATGTTATTAAAGGCTGCCGCGAAATATAGCTGTTAATATTTTCTTAAACTGAAGCCGAACAAAATACTTCTTGTACATGTTCCTTAACTTGAAAGTTCACTAATAAAACATACAATGGAAAAATTAAGCGAGGAAGCTGTAAATAAGCATCTGGAAACACTAGACGGCTGGCAATATGCAAAAAATGCCATTCACACTTCTTTCCAATTTGGCAATTTTAAAGAGGCCTTTACCGTGATGACCAGAATTGCTTTTGAAGCCGAAGCACAACAGCACCACCCAAATTGGGCTAATGTTTATAACGAACTTGAGATTTCCCTTTCCACACATGACGCCGGCGGAGTAACTGAAAAAGATTTTAAACTTGCCCGCGCAATTGAGGAAATAGTGGAAGCCGGCTAAAGCATGGTTTTTTAAAAAGACTGGTATAAAAAAAGGAAGCTTTTAATTTTAAAAACGATTAGAAGCTTTTTTTATATTTTTGCCCCGATTTTATTTTTATACAATGGGAAGAGCATTCGAATTTAGAAAAGCAAGAAAGATGAAGCGCTGGTCTGCAATGGCCAAAGCCTTTACCCGTATTGGGAAAGATATTGTAATGGCGGTTAAAGAAGGAGGACCAGATCCCGATAGTAACGCCAAACTGCGGGCAGTAATCCAAAACGCCAAGAGCGTTAATATGCCTAAAGATAATATTGAACGTGCCATTAAACGAGCTTCAGATAAAAGCCAGGGCGACTACAAAATTGTGCTGTTTGAAGGTTATGCCCCTCACGGAATCGCCGTTTTGGTAGAAACAGCCACTGATAATAATAACAGAACCGTGGCCAATGTACGGTCTCATTTTAATAAATGCGACGGAAATCTTGGAACCTCGGGTTCTGTAGAATTTATGTTTGACCATACCTGCAATTTTAGGATTAATGCAGAAGGACTGGACGCGGAAGAACTGGAACTGGAGCTTATTGATTTTGGTGCTGAAGAGGTTTTTGAAGATGAGGACGGAATACACATTTATGCTCCTTTTGAAAATTTTGGCAGCATTCAGAAAGAACTTGAAAACAGAAATATTGAGATTATCTCCTCAGGATTTGAGCGCATCCCCCAGGTAACCAAACCTCTACCTCCCGAGCAGGCTGAAGATGTTGAGAAATTACTGGAAAGACTGGAAGAAGATGATGATGTACAAAACGTATATCATACCATGGAGGAATCTTCTGAAGAATAAGGAATAAGATAAAACAGGGTAAGGGATAAGAAAAGGAGGAACAGCAAAGTGTTCCTCCTTTTTAAAATTTAATCTTGAAATACTTCTTATTGGCGGTGCGCTTTATTAGGCTCCCCGCTTCTTCTTTTTCGCTCTTCCATCAAGAGGGAAAGTTCCCTACCCGTTTGCCCCTTTACAGACGAATTTTCACGGGCCCTTCGCAGTAGATATGGCACCACATCCCTAACTGGTCCAAAAGGCACAAGCTTTGCTGCATTATACCCTTTTCTGGCCAGATTATAGCTTATATGGTCACTCATTCCAAAAAGCTGACTGAACCAAATTCGCGGATCATCCATAGAAATTCCTTTATCTTCCATTATCTGAAGTGCCAGATAGTTACTCACCTCATTATGTGTACCTATGAATACTGAAATATCCTCCAGGTGATTCAAACAATAGGACATTACACTATTAAAATTAACATCTGTAGCCTCCTTACTTTCACAAATAGGAGTATGATATCCCAACTTTTTCGCACGGGCATTTTCTTTTTCCATATAAGCACCACGAACTATCTTGGCACCTACCTTAAAGCCTTCTTTTTTTGCTGTTTCGTGCAGTTTTTTCAGATATTCTAACCTATCCCACCTGTAGCATTGCAAAGTATTGAAAATAAGAGCCTTTTCCTTATTGTACTTACGCATCATTTCTTCCATAAGCTCATCTGCAGCTCCCTGCATCCAGCTCTCCTCCCCATCGGCGTACAACCTTACATCGTGATCGTAAGCTGCCTTACAAAGTTTTTCAACACGCTTCTTTACCCTTTCCCATTCTTCTTTTTCCTCTTTGGTAAGGCTAACTCTCTCCGTCACTTTTTCCCATATTTCAAAACGTCCAATTCCTGTGGGTTTAAAAACAGAAAAAGGAAGCTCGCTTTTTTTATCGGCAAATTCTATTAAGGAAAGTTTTTTCTCTAAAGCAGCATCAAACTGTGCTTCAGTTTTCTTTCCTTCAACCGAATAGTCAAGGATACTGTGTAGATTTTCCTTATGCATTTCTTTAATGACCGGTTTACAATCATCTGTAGTAACACCTCCGCAAAATTGCTCAAATATGGTTTTTTTAATAAGGCCTTCCACTGGAAGATGCATCTTTAAGGAAAATTTGGTGAGAAAAGTACCCGCCTTCACCAGCCTTTGCCTGTTCATCATGCTAAACAGGAAGATAGCCCTGTCCAGTTCTAATCCAGATTTAAGTTTAAAGGCGGTTGCGGTGTCGTTAAATATCTTCTTTCTAATCATAGGCTTTTATTAATTGCGCAAATATAAATATTGAAGTTTGATTTCATTAAATAATAATTCTCCTTATTTTCGAAGCCTTTAAAAACCGTAAGAACTATGGCGAATCCGGCAAAAAAAGGAGCAGTCTATTACAGCAACGAAGCTTATTCCAATATTAATTTATATCTAAGCCGCAATAAGCCTTCCAAAGTTTTTGTTTTGGTAGATTCTAATACTCATGGGCATTGTGTAGCCAAATTTTTAAGCCAGGTTGAAGAGCCTTCCAATTTTGAGATCATTGAAATTCCCGCGGGAGAAGAACATAAAACCCTGGAAACCTGCAACGGAGTCTGGAATGCGTTGTCAGAACTTGGAGCCGACAGGAAAAGTCTCCTAATTAATTTGGGAGGCGGAGTGGTTACAGACCTGGGCGGATTTGTAGCTTGTACTTTTAAAAGAGGAATTTCCTATATAAATGTACCCACAACACTGCTCGCCATGGTAGATGCTTCTGTAGGCGGGAAAACCGGAGTAGACCTTGGGAACCTTAAAAATCAGATTGGGGTAATAAGTGAGCCGGAAATGGTTCTTATTGACAGCATTTATTTGCAAAGTCTGCCAAAGAATGAAATGCGCAGTGGGCTAGCCGAAGTCTTAAAACACGGATTAATAAAAGATGAAGCTTACTGGGAAAAAGTATCTAACTTATCTAACCTGGACTTCACTCATCTTGATGAAATTATAAAAAGGTCTGTAGAAATTAAATCTGAAGTGGTTACCCAAGATCCTCTCGAAAAAAACATTCGTAAAACCTTGAATTATGGTCATACCCTTGGCCATGCCATTGAATCTCACTTCCTTACCCATAATTCCAAACCAAAATTGTTACATGGAGAGGCCGTGGCGGCAGGAATGGTTCTCGCTACTCATATTTCCCAAAGATTAAAAAATTTTCCGGAAGAAAAATTAAATAGGATTTCTTCAAAAATTTTTGATATTTACGGCAAAATTGAAATTGATGAAAATGACCTGGAAAATATCCTGGCCTTGATGAAATTTGATAAAAAAAACGAGCACGGAAAAATAAATTTTGTATTGCTTAAAGATATTGGAGCACCAGAAATTGATTGCGAGGTCCCCAATAAAAATATTTATGAAGCTTTTGATTTTTACAAAACGGCTTGATTTTTATCTATATTATATTACATTTAAAACACTAACTGAATAACTACTTAAATCTCGTTTTTAAACCGTTCTACCTATGAAGAGGATAATTGTAGATTATAAAAAATTAACTCCTGAAATTCTTGGCCTTTTAGTAGAAAAATATCCTGATGGCTATGATGATGATCAAATAATTTCTTTTAAAAATGCTAAAAATGAAACGGTGGATGCTGTTGAAGTGCGCACAGAAGATACCATTTACCTGGTGAAGGTAAGTACCCGCCTGGAAAATACCATGGCTAGTTTTGATGAAGATGATTATGATGATTCAGATTTTAATGAACCTATAGTGGAAATTCCTGAAAAGGATGATGAAGTTGAAATGGCGGACGAAGAAGATATGGATGAAGATGACGACCGATAACTTTTCCATATCATCTTTATAAAATAAAAAAGGAGCGCACAAAACGCTCCTTTTCTATATTATATTTTCAGGAATTAAGCATGTTGTAAATCATGCTTTCCTTCTTTTATCTCTTCAATTACTTTAGCACAAAATGCAGGAAGGTCATCTGGATTTCTGCTGGTCACAAATGCTTCGTCCACAACCACTTCCTTATCAACCCAAAGCGCTCCGGCATTTTCCAGGTCTTTCCTAAGCGTTTTGTAAGAAGTCATTGTTCTGCCTTCTACCACATCGGCATTAATTAATGTCCAGGCCGCATGGCAAATCGCACCCACGGGCTTGCTTTGTTTAAAAAAGTCTCTTACAAAAACAAGCACGTCCTCGTTAATTCTAAGATTGTCCGGGTTCATAACCCCACCAGGAAGCACAAGTGCATTATACTCTTTTGCACTTACCTGGTCAATGGTCTTATCTACATCATATTCTTTTCCCCATTTGTCTACATCCCAGCTTTTAATTTTTCCAGCTTCAGGACTAACAATATCTACCTTGAAACCTTCTTTTTCCATGGCTTCTTTAGGAGATTTCAGTTCACTTTCTTCAAATCCGTTTGTTGCTAAAATTGCTATTCTCTTGTCCATAATCTTTCTTTTTTTATTTACCCCAAAGATAAAAAGCAAGCCTGGTAAAATGTATTAAAGCCCTTATAAAACCTGGGGTTTTAGCGTTAAACATTTCCTAAGTTGAAAAAGATTAGCTACTTTTTATCTGCTTCCCGTTTTTCCTCATGCGGTTCTTCTTTTTCCTGGTCGTAATCTAAATTGGATTTCAAACGGTCTATAATGGCTTTTTCTTCTTTTAGCTGAATGCGCTTATTCTCCAGTTTTTGCATTTCCTGATAAATAGCTGGTTCAGCATAACTATTTGGTTCTACCCTTTCGTTTTTATGTAAGGCATATTGCACGGTAAATTCAGCTCCAAAAAACAAGATAAGGCAGGTGTAATAAACCCATAGCAAAATAAGGACTACAGAAGAAGCCCCTCCGTAAATAGAAGCCGGATCGCTTTGTCCAAAATAAAAGCCTATAAGATATTCCCCTATAAGGAAGAGAATGGTGGTTAATGCTGCCCCGTAAAAGGTAGTTCTCCATTTAATATGAATGTCTGGCAACAATCTAAAAATGGAAGCGAACAAAGTGGTTATAAATAGGAAAGAAATCAGGAAGTTTGCAGCACTTATCATAAAGCCGGTTACATTTGGCAAGTATTGCTGAATTTCATCCTGCACCATACTTAAAACAGCAGAAATGATAAGAGAAATGAGCATTAAGAGTCCTATTACCAATACCATTCCTAAAGAAATTATACGGTCCAGAACTATTCTTCCTATATTAACTTTTTTAGCCGCAACATTCCATATATTATTCATGGCAATTTTAAGCTGGAAAAACACTCCTGTGGCCCCAAACAGTAAAAAGAGAATTCCAAAAATAATTGCAAAAGTAGAACGGTCTGTAAGTGCCGCATTAGATACCATACTTTCTATGGCTTTCGCAGATTCTTCACCTATAAATGAGCCAATCTCATTAGTGATTTTCCCCTGCACAAAGGCTCTTCCAAAAAAATATCCTACAACAGTTACTACGATAATCAATAAAGAAGGAAGAGAAAATAAGGCATAATAAGCAATGGTTGCTGCACGGGCATAAGGCTCGTTTCTGTTCCAGCTCACATAAGCCTCTTTTAATAACTTCCATAATGTCTTTAAAGATTTTATCATACTAGAGATATTTATCTATAAGGATTTGTTTGTGATGCATACAATGCCCAACAATTATAAAACCAATTGCCCTAACGCTTGCAGCAGCCCCATTCATGATACCTTTATATTCAAGTACAGCATCAGGAAAGCTATTGTAAAGCATTACGGTAGAATTTCTTACCAATTCAAATTCCGCCTTTAAATCTCCGGCTTTCCTTTTGGAGGCGAAGGAATTTTTGGCATATTCCTCATGATCAAATCCACGCAATGCGGCTTTATCTCCCCTGCCAATGCAAAGCGCACGACACTGGAAAATACGCTCCACATCTATTAAATGCTGAAGCACTTCAGCTACCGTCCATTTTCCTTCGGCATAACGAGAGTCTAAATTTCCCTCGGAAACTGTTTCATCCAGAAGCCGCAACATCTGTTCCTTATTTTCCTGAAATAATATCCCCAAAGACTGTTCTTTGGGGATATGATTGATATAGGACTGATAGAAATCACGGTATTCATCAGCATGTAAATCAGTTACCTTCATTAAGCTGAATTTCTACTTGCATTAATATTTCCATAAAGGGAACGGGTGACCATCTTTTCATAAACCTCGAGAAGGTCTTTTTGATCCTCGTTCTCCTGAAGTTCCTGCACTTTTCTAAGAGCATGCTGCTGGATAGTAAGCAAAGGCAATACGATTTTTTCACGGGCCTGAATAGAAGCGCGACCTGCCGGCTGGTTTTCCATCAATACCTTATAACCGGTTACGTTGAGAATCATGGCTTTACTTCTTAAAAATTCTGCATGGATCAATTTCCAGAAGTCACCAAATTCTTTATCATCCTGCATGTAGGAAGTTAATTCAAAGAAGGATTTGGTAAGGCTCATCATACTGTTTTCCAGCAAAGTCTTGAAAAATATGGAGTTATTGTACAATTGGATGACCTTATCCAATTTTCCTTCTTTTTCATAATACTCAATAGCCGTTCCCACTCCAAAAAAGCCGGGAACGTTCTGTTTAAGCTGGCTCCAGCTACCTACAAATGGAATAGCCCTCAAATCTTTTAAATTTAATTTAGCCGATTTATTTCTCTTTGAAGGGCGGCTGCCTATATTGGTTTTGGCATAATACTTTAGCGTACTCATCTTCTCAAGATAAGGGATAAACTTATCATGCTGCTTAAAGCCTGTATAAGTATTATAACTAATTTCCGCAAGATCATTCATGGTATGCCGGTCTTCTTCAGAAAGTTTGTTGGTGCCCTTACTGAAAATTTCATTAGAAACCCCTGAGCTTAGCAGCTGTTCAAGATTGTACCTGCAGGAATCTTTAGTTCCAAAATTAGAACTAATGGTTTGCCCCTGTACTGTAAGCTGAATTTCTTCATTTTCAATACCAGGCCCCAGGGAAGCGTAAAATTGATGTGTTTTACCACCACCTCTTGCCGGTGGCCCTCCCCTTCCATCAAAAAAGATAACTTTTATACCATGCTTCCTGGAAACTTCAGTAATGGCTTCTTTGGCTTTGTAAATACTCCAATTGGCCATTAGGTAACCACCGTCTTTTGTACCGTCACTAAAGCCAAGCATAATGGTTTGCTTATTATCCCGGCGCTTAAGGTGTTCACTGTAAACCGGATCGTTATAAAGGACTTCCATGGTTTTGTGTGCAGACTGAAGATCTGGAACAGTTTCAAATAACGGAATCACATCTACAGTTGGCTTTTCCCATCCGCAGGCCCTTAAAAAAGCAAAGGGGGTAAGCACTCCCTGAACCGATCCGCAATTACTAATTATATACCTGTTTGCTCCGTGCTCTCCATTACGCTCCTGTATGGTTTGCATAGCGTAAACAGAAGATATGGTAGATCTGGTAATACCTTCTTCAAAATCTTCCGGATCTAATTTCCCCTGGGCGTTTCTTAATACGTTTATTTGCTCTTCAGATGATAATTCGTTATAATTTTCAGGAAGAATTTTAGTACCGTTAGCGTTGGTTACTTTAATAATTTCATCTAATACCTCCTGGTGTACGGTGGCATCCTGACGGATATCCAATGTAGCAAAGTAATACCCGTACAAATTCACTTTATTAATTATATCATCTACTTCATCAAGAAACAGTGAATTATGTTTTTCAATGATTATCTGCTTAATCTGCTGAAGTTTAGATTTAAAATCTTCAAGAGATAGTTGAAGCTCTTCTTCACGTGACACCGCACCTTTGTATAATGCAGATTCAATTTCAGAAACAATTTCATCTATACCCTCAAAAGTAATCCTACGCTTAAGTTTTCTAATGTCCCTGTAATAATTTAATAAGATGGTACTTCTAAGCCTGCGGGCTACTTTTAGGGTAATATCTGTGGTTACAAATGGATTTCCATCCCGGTCTCCTCCCGGCCAGAATCCAAGGTTGATTACCTGATTGCCCACATCTTCGCCTTCAAAAATATTCTGCTGAATATAATTATAGATTTTGCTCGCGCTATGATAGAAAACATTTTCAAAGTACCAGATAAGGCTTACCGCCTCATCAAAAGGGGTAGGCTTTTCCTTATTGAAAAAAGGGGTTTTGCCTAACTGTGACAGGAGCTTTTTAATCCCTATCACATCATTTTCCTGTACCGCTTTATCAAGATCTGTAATAATCCCTAAAACTGCTCCCGGATAAAATTGTGTAGGGTGCGCTGTTAGGGTGGGACGTACTTTAAAGCGTTTTAGATAATCCCTTAGTTCTTCGGTTTTATTTTTAGCTTCTGCTTCCTCCTTTACATTTCGCAAAGTTCCCCTTCCATCCATATTGTTAACAATAGAAAAAGAAGCGTCTTCTATAGCATCAAATAAAACCACCTGCCGCTCTATAAACTGTATAAAGCGAAAAAGAAGATTGTTCTTCTCTTCCTCTGTTGGGTTTTGATGGTACTTTTTAAAAAAACGCTCTACAATTTCAGAGGGATTTTTATTCTCCTTAAAACCTTCTTCGCATACATCCTGAAATAAAGGCAGTAAAGCCCCTGTTTTACTAATGTCGCTAAAAGGAAGTGTTAGGAAAATACTGTTGTAGATCTGGTATTTCGCAAGTACGCTTTCATTAAATCGTTCGAGTTTTGGTTCTCTGTGCATAATACTAGTTGGTGTTTGACTTAAATTTATTAAAAAACCCTTTATGCAAGTTAGCCTAAAGGGTTTTTATTAAAAGTTTAGGATAACTTTACATGTCTTGAAAAATGGAATGCATCAATCGCTTCTTATCGTTAATGCTTTCCTCTAAAGAAATCATTGTTTCAGTTCTGTAAACTCCTTCTATATCATCTAGCTGAAAAATAATATCTTTTGCGTGCTGAGTATTTCTGGCTCTCACCTTACAAAAAACGTTAAATTTACCTGTAGTTACATGTGCAACAGTCACAAACGGAATTTCGTTTATACGCTCCAGCACAAATTTTGTCTGGGAAGTATTCTTCAAAAACACGCCTACATAAGCGATAAACGCGTAGCCTAATTTTTGATAATCCAGGGTTAAAGAGGAACCTATTATAATTCCCGCTTCTTCCATCTTCTTAACCCTTACATGCACCGTACCGGCAGATATTAGTAGTTTCTTGGCGATATCGGTAAAAGGAGTCCTGGTATTCTCAATAAGCATATCAAGAATCTGGTGATCTGTTTCGTCTAATTTAAACTTGGCCATTTTTTCTAAACTTCTTTTTTATATGAAATTCAAAAATAGTACAAAATCATTGAATTATTAATAAATTTTTCTGGAATTAATCTGGTTTAAGGTCAATTTCTTTCCCATTTAAGATAATTTTATTAACTATAACGTTTTCGGATAGTTCTCCCTCTCCCGCTGTAAGCACAATTTTCTTCTTTCCATCAATTTCCCGAAGCCCGAATTTCTTTAGTTTTGGCTCTATTTTTTCTACAATGGGAACAAAACTTATCTCTCCATGTTCTAATTTTTCCTGATATTGTATTGCTACATCGTACACCTCCCGATCTTCTGATTTAAGTTTTACCTCCCTTAAAACAATATCGTTAAAAAACTTCTGGTTTTCCGGTATTTTTCCGTAATCATGGTAATCTGTTTTTCTGAATCCTGATGAAGAAACCTGGTGCAAAGCAGCAAGAAGTGCGGCAAAAACATATTTACGGGTTATTTCACGTTCATAATCCCCGGGGTAATGCCCTGCTTCAAACAAAACAGTAGGCACTTCCCTGCTTTGGAATGCATCTCCTGTACAGTTAAGATTAAAAGCATCATCATACCGCCCAATTTGCCCTAATAATTCCCCTTTTAAATCATTTGCTACAGCCGCGATAAGCTTCATGCTTTTTTTACGACTTGGAAATACTTGACGTTGCTCATCCATGGATGGGGTGAGAAAGGACAATGTTGCAGGCTTTGGTGCTGTTCCAGCGGAAAAAATTGTCCGCTGGTCATGCAGATTAAAACAAAAGTGAGGAGAAAACCCTTCAAATTGTTCCCGTAAAATCCGGCTTTCCACTTCTTCAAGGTTTTTGGCATCTCGATTTAAATCAATACCATTGGCATTCACCCTCGTAAACCTTCTTGCCCCGTCCGGGTTTAGCATAGGGATAATTAAAACCTGGCAGTTTTTAAGAATTTCTGAAAGCACAGGAAAATTTTCTTGCCGCAGGAAAACATTTAATAGATCCAATGCGGCTTTTGTTGTGGTAGATTCATTCCCATGCATTTGTGACCAGGCTAAAATCCTTTTGCTTCCTGTACCAAATTTTACTGAGAAAATGGATTCTCCACAATTAGATTTCCCTATGGTCTCTACGGAATAATGTTCTGAAAATTTCTGCAGGGCAGGCGTTATATGATCCAGGTTTATATACCTCCCTGAAATTTCCCGGTAGCGTAGCTCCGGATATGCCTGCATTATCTTTTTTAAATAGTCGGGATAATAATTCATGTTTACAAAAGTAATTATTAGATTTTTTACAATTGTAAACACACAAAGAGATTTAATTAAAATACAATTGTAAACATCGTGAAGTTCAGATTGTGAAACAGATACGGAAAATTTCCTAGCTGTATTATTTTTGTTATTAAATAGTTAATTATTAATAAATTAAACCATTTAACCTAAAGTTATTAATTATCCAATATTATGATGTTTACAGATGTGATTTGTAGGCTTGTGAAATAATAATTACATTTGTGAACCTTCTGCGAAAGAAATAAAATTCACAATGGTAAACACTGAACAGTTTGCAATCAGGTTGAATAAAATCCTGGAATATTACGATCTGTCTGCCGCATCTTTTGCAGACAGGATAGAAGTTGGCCGCTCTTCTATATCTCACATTATCTCCGGAAGAAATAAGCCAAGCCTGGATTTTGTGATGAAAATAGTAAAGACATTTCCTGAAGTGGAATTGTACTGGCTCCTAAATGGAAAAGGTAAATTTCCTAAAGAGAATTCTCCGGAACCCGCTTCTTCTTCCGCTGAAAAAAAAACTGCTCCTCCCCTAAACCCGGCTGAGGATTTAAAAGCAGGATGGACTGCTCCGGGGCCGGAGTTATCTCCTAAGACCAAAGCCATAAAGAAAATTGTCATTTTTTACGAAGACGGGACATTTGACGCCTTTGAAAATTGACAATTCCTATTAAAAGAAGTTACTTTGCAATATGCGAAAATTGTTAATCATTTGGTGTTGCTTTCTTGTAACGGCATGTTTCCAGCCGGAAAGAAACTGCGAGGACTATAGAACCGGTACTTTTGAATTTCAATCTTATTTAAACGGGGAAATTGTTACTTCCCGCTTTATAAGAAGTGATTCTATAGAAATTGACGAATTCCAGGGCTCTGCAGACACTTCGTCTGTGCGATGGATTAATGACTGCGAATATATCTTAAAAAACCTTCATCCAAAGAATATACAGGAAAGGAAACCCATACACATGAAGATTCTTACCACAAATAAAAACGGATATACCTTTGAATATGGGGTTGTGGGAGAAACCCGAAGAGAAAAAGGTTCAGTTACAAAAGTAAAGTAGTTAAAGGCCTTTTTCCCGCAGCAGTTTGTTCTGCTCCTCCATAAGGTCATTTAGGTTGGAAAGAAGTTCAATGTTTTTAGGAGTAACCACGGTGGTGTTCTTGGGATCTTCAGCTTTTTTCCTGAAACTGTTCATTAATTTAACCACAATAAAGATAGTTAATCCTATAATTAGAAAATCAATAAAAGACTGGATAAGGATCCCGTAACCAATAGCGACTTCTTCGGCTGTAATAGTTCCATCTGCAGCAATAATGGCTTCTTTAAGGACTAACTTCTTATCCGTGTAATTTATACCGCCTGTAAGAATGCTTAGCGGGGGCATCACGACCTGTTTTACCAGGGCATCCACCACTTTGTTGAACGCGGTACCAATAATGATACCCACTGCCATATCTATCATATTGCCCTTAACGGCAAATTCCTTGAATTCTTTAATAAATCCCATTACTCATCAAATAATTTTGTTTGACTTTCTGAAGAGGAAGATAAGGAATCTTTATTTTCATCCTTCAGTTTTTCAGGACCTCTTTTTTCATCCATAGCAGCTTCCTCGTCCTGAAGGTTTTCTTCTTCTTCATTATTTTCCTCTTCTTCCTCAAAAGGCATAGGATCCAGAAGATTTATTTGTTTTACCTTCTCTGTGGTTAATTGGTTTCCCTGTGCTTTAATTCCTTTCACGGCAATAAATTCTTCAATATTAAGCTCCTCATTAGGCCGCTGATCTTTCCCCCTCTGTTTGCCGTATATAATTTCGGCCATAGGGTAATAATCTGTGGATATTACTTCTAAAAATGATTTTTCATGATCACTGATAAATTTTTCCTCTTTTTCTGGATGTTCTATAAGAAAACGTTTTACATAGTAACGTTCTTTCTCCGGCTCCCAGTAGATTGCCGAAACTGGCTTTTTAGGGTTCCATTTTTCCAGGACCACCATTTCTTCATCAAAACGGGTGGTAAGTTCTGGAACTATGGTTTTGGCTACTCCGTCCTGGGTAATGATCAACAACCGGTCTTCTCCTTTAAATTCGCCTAATAACTCGCCGCGGCCATCAACATTTAGCCTGTTTACGGTTTCATCAAACCAGATTCTTCGGGGCTTCAGGGTAGAAACTCCTTCCTCTTTAAGTTCTATTCTTTTTACGGAATATTTAGTAACGATGTTTCCTTTTACATTTCGGCCTTTAATAAGGATATCGGCAAAGTCCACATCAAATTTCACTTTTCTAATGCTTCCCACCTGCCTTAGGAAAATAGTTACCACTTCTGCCTCCCCGTTGGGGTTTGAAGAGAAGTAGAGTACTTTAGAGTCTTTTTTACCCTGGGAAAGATCATATTCACGATCACGGGTAACCGATGTTACTGCAAAACGCTTTATATAGGTACTGCCGCCTTTCCCATCCCTATAGATCATATTATAAATGGTACGTTTATCCTTTTTCTTAAAGATGGCTACATGAATAATGTCTTTTCCTATAAAAGTTTTAGAGTCTACCCGGGTGACCATCATTTTGCCATCTGCGGTAAAACAAATTACATCATCTATATCTGAACAATCGGTAACGTATTCATCTTTCTTTAGTGCTGTTCCTACAAAGCCTTCTTTGCGATTTACATAGAGTTTGGTATTGCGTATTACCACCTTGGTAGCTTCAATATCTTCAAATAAACGCAGTTCTGTTTTACGCTCTTTTCCCGCTCCGTAATCTTTTTTCAGCTTTTCAAAATAAGCCACAGCATAATCTACCAGATGATCCAGGTTATGTTTTACCTTGGCGATCTGGTCTTCCAGCGCTTCAATTTTTTGCTGCGCCTTATCGATATCAAATTTTGAAATTCTCTTGATCCTGATTTCCGTAAGCCTAACAATATCTTCTTCGGTCACCGCTCTTTTTAAATGCTTAATGTGCGGTTTTAAACCTTCATCAATAGCCCTTATAACACCTTCCCAGGTTTCTTCCTCTTCAATGTCGCGGTAAATTCGATTTTCAATAAAGATTCTTTCCAGGGAAGAAAAATGCCATTGTTCTTCCAGTTCATCCAGAGAAATTTCCAGTTCCCGCTTCAGCAAATGCAATGTATGGTCTGTAGACTGTCTTAAAATTTCGGAAACTCCAAGAAAAATAGGTTTGTTATCAATGATCACACAGCCTAAAGGTGAAATGGAGTTCTCGCATTGGGTAAAGGCAAAAAGCGCGTCTATGGTTTTGTCTGGAGAAATATTTGGGGGAAGGTGAATAAGGATTTCTACCTCTGCCGCCGTATTATCCTCTATTTTTTTAATCTTGATCTTTCCCTTATCATTCGCCTTAAGAATAGAATCTATAAGGGTGGTGGTGGTAGTGCCGTAAGGAATTTCGGTTATAGCGAGGGTATTTTTATCATATTGGGAGATTTTTGCCCGTACGCGTACCCTTCCACCACGCATTCCATCATTATAATCGGTAACATCAGCTTCGCCGCCGGTAGGAAAATCGGGAAAAAGCTTAAACCTTTTTCCTTTAAGGTGTTTTATGGAAGCATCAATCAGTTCTAAAAAATTATGCGGAAGTACCCTGGTGCTTAAACCCACCGCGATTCCTTCGGCTCCCTGCGCCAGAAGCATGGGAAATTTTACCGGAAGGTTTACCGGTTCGTTTTTTCTACCATCATAGGAAAGCTGCCATTCGGTAAGTTTGGGATTAAACAATACCTCCAGGGCAAATTTAGAAAGCCTGGCCTCAATATATCTTGGTGCGGCTGCACGGTCTCCGGTGAGCACATTACCCCAGTTTCCCTGGGTATCAATAAGCAGGTCCTTCTGCCCTATCTGCACCATAGCATCCCCAATACTGGCATCGCCGTGCGGGTGGTACTGCATAGTATGCCCAACAATATTGGCGACTTTATTATACCTCCCGTCATCCAGGTCTTTCATGGAGTGCATAATACGGCGCTGTACAGGTTTAAAACCATCTTCTATAGCAGGTACAGCACGCTCTAAAATTACATAGGAAGCATAATCCAGGAACCAGTCCTTATACATCCCGGTTACCCGAATAAGCTCCTCTTTAGGCTGTTTAAATTGTTCTTCCTGAGCTCCTTCTTGGTTTTCTTCCATTAGGCGGTTGCTTTTTTAGCGTTGTATTCCATTACCTTCTGAAGCGAGGCTACCATGCCCTTCTTCTTCTTTCTGTTTAGAAATGTGGTATTAAAAGTGTATTTTCTAAATCCCGATCTTCTTCTGGATTTTATGTATATGGTTAATGAGGAATAAATTCCGTAGTCGTTAAACCTGAATTTTCCGAGCTTTCTCTTTGGAAATTCGGCTTTTTTCACCCGGTATTCCATGAATTTTGAAAAAAATACGCCGTTGTTTTTGAAATTAAGCGTCTCCCCATCACTATCAAAATCAAAACTCTGGCCAATCCTGTGTACATAAAGGCCTAAAATTAAAGTGCTGATATTAGGCACAAAATGGCTGAAGTTTATAGGCTCATCTGACGCCATTAGTTCAATATTTACAAAAATATTGGTTACAAATACTGCCACCAGCACAATGTAAATAGAAGGAACCATTTTCACTTCGTTTTTATTGGTAAACCTCATATCCCTAACTCTTCAACAAGATCAAGTTCCACCTTAAGGTTATCAATAATGAACTCCTGGCGGTCCGGAGTATTTTTACCCATATAAAAACTCAGCATCTCTTCAATAGATTTATCCTTATCCAGCATTACAGGATCCAAACGAATATTATCTCCAATAAAATGTACAAATTCATCAGGCGAAATTTCTCCCAGTCCTTTAAAACGCGTAATTTCTACCTTGCCTGAGAGTTTTTGCACTGCCTGCTTTCGCTCCATTTCACTATAACAGTAAATGGTCTCTTTTTTATTCCGTACACGAAACAAAGGGGTCTGTAGAATATAAAGGTGGTTTTCCTTAATCAATTCAGGAAAAAACTGGAGGAAAAAGGTGATCAACAGTAAACGGATGTGCATTCCATCCACATCGGCATCGGTAGCGATCACGATGTTATTGTACCGAAGATCTTCCATAGATTCTTCAATATTAAGCGCGGCCTGCAGCAGGTTAAATTCTTCGTTTTCGTAAACAATTTTTTTACTAAGCCCGTAACTGTTCAAAGGTTTTCCTTTTAAGCTGAAAACCGCCTGGGTATTCACATCCCGGGATTTTGTAATGGAACCGCTCGCTGAATCTCCCTCGGTAATAAACAAAGTGGTTTCCAGGTAACGCTCCTTATTACTGTCTCCAAGGTGAATACGGCAATCCCTTAATTTTTTATTATGGAGGCTTGCTTTTTTAGCCCTGTCTTTGGCAAGTTTTCTAATTCCGGAAAGATCTTTCCGTTCCCTCTCTGCCTGAAGTATTTTACGCTGAAGTTGCTCTGCGGTCTCCTGGTTTTTATGAAGATAATTATCCAGGTTGCGCTTTACAAAATCGTTTATATAGGTCCTGACTGTAGGCAGATCTCCTCCCATGTCTGTAGACCCCAGCTTGGTTTTGGTCTGGCTTTCAAATACAGGCTCCATTACTTTTATACTGATTGCAGCCACGACCGACTTACGGATATCACTGGCATCATAATTTTTGCCATAATATTCTCTAACGGTTTTGACTATTGCTTCCCTGAAGGCCAACAGGTGCGTCCCGCCCTGGCTGGTATTCTGCCCGTTTACAAAGGAATGGTATTCTTCAGAATACTGAGATTTACTGTGGGTAATGGCAACTTCAATATCATTTCCACGCATGTGGATGATTGGATACAGTTGGTCGTCTTCATTAATACTGTCCCCAAGAAGGTCCTTCAGCCCGTTTTCAGAATAAAATTTTTCACCGTTATACACTATGGTTAATCCCGGATTGAGATAGACATAGTTTTTGAGCATTTTCTCAATATACTCATTACGGAATTTGTAGTTTTTGAAGATGGCTTCATCAGGCATAAAAGTCACCTTGGTGCCCCTTCTTCGGGAAGTCTCATCGAGCAATTCCTCATTGGTAAGATTCCCCTGCTCAAACTCGGCTGAGGCAGATTTGCCGTCCCTTGTGGACTCTACTCTAAAATAAGAAGAGAGCGCGTTTACCGCTTTGGTACCCACTCCGTTAAGCCCAACCGATTTTTTAAACGCGCGGGTATCATATTTTCCACCGGTATTCATCTTGGAAACCACATCTACCACTTTACCAAGCGGAATTCCGCGGCCATAATCCCGAACAATCACGCGCTGGTTCTGCACAGAAATTTCTATGGTTTTCCCCGCACCCATTACAAATTCATCAATACAGTTGTCCAGGACTTCTTTAAGCAGAATGTAAATCCCGTCATCGGCACTGGAACCGTCACCCAGTTTCCCAATATACATCCCGGGCCGCATCCTGATGTGTTCCTTCCAGTCTAACGACCGAATATTATCTTCGGTGTACTTTGTTTCCTCGCTCATAAGTAGAAAATGGAGTTTGCGCTAATATAAGGCATAGCTTCAAAAATTGAAACACCGGGCGCACAAAGTAATTAACAAAGATTTAGCCGTAAATGTTAATTAGAAGTTTGGAATACGAAGTACGAAACCGGCTCTCTCCGGAGGCACTTCGCCGGTTTCATTTTGCCCTATAGACCAAAAAACGAGATTTTTATGGATTAAAATAGTATAAATATCATCAACCGGCGAAATCTAAGAACCACCCCGGCCTACGGCCACCCCTCCTTGAAAAAAGGATGGGAGCTTTTGTGATTGGTAAAAAGGGCAATTCTTTACTTTCCACTTTCTCACTTCTAACTTCTAATCTCTCACCTCTAACTTCTAAATTCTAACATCTACTAAACATTAAACCTGAAATGCATCACATCGCCATCCTTCACCACATATTCTTTCCCTTCTACCCGCATCTTACCTGCTTCTTTTACTTTGGCTTCACTACCGTAATTGGCATAATCTTCATAAGAAATAACTTCGGCACGAATAAAACCTTTTTCAAAATCGGTATGGATCACTCCGGCAGCCTGTGGCGCCGTGGCACCAACGGGAATGGTCCAGGCACGTACTTCCTTTTCTCCGGCAGTAAAATAAGTTTGTAAATTCAGTAAACTATAAGCCCCACGAATTAATTTTGCCGATCCCGGCTCGTCCAGCCCAATATCCTGTAGGAACATTTGCCTTTCCTCAAAATCGTCCAGCTCGGTAATATCAGCTTCGGTTCCTACGGCAAGCACCAAAACTTCGGCATTTTCATCTTTCACCGCTTCCCGCACCCTTTCTACATGGGCATTCCCGTTTACCGCAGAACCTTCCTCTACATTGCACACATACATCACGGGCTTATCGGTGATAAACTGAAGCGGTTTTACAAAATCTTTACGCTCGTCTTCAGAAAGTTCTATAGCCCTAACAGAAATCCCCGCTTCAAGGCCCTGTTTAAGCTTTAGAAGCGCGGTTTCCTCTTTTTGAGCTTCTTTATTGCCTGTTTTCGCAGCTCTTTTTACTTTATCCAGCTTTTTATCTACCGTTTCCAGGTCTTTAAGCTGAAGTTCCATATCTATGGTTTCCTTGTCCCTTATAGGGTCTATAGACCCATCAACATGTACAATATTATCATTTTCAAAACATCTCAATACATGCAGGATAGCATCGGTTTCCCTGATGTTGCCAAGAAACTGATTCCCCAGGCCTTCTCCCTTACTCGCGCCTTTTACCAGGCCTGCAATATCCACAATTTCAACAGTGGCAGGCTGTACACGTTCCGGGTGCACCAGTTCCTCCAGTTTCTGAAGCCTCGTATCCGGCACATTTACCACCCCAATATTTGGTTCTATAGTACAAAACGGGAAGTTTGCACTCTGCGCTTTTGCGTTAGACAAACAATTAAAGAGCGTTGATTTTCCAACATTGGGTAATCCTACAATTCCGGCTTTCATATTTCAAGTTTTGATGCACTAATTTTTGCGGCTGCAAATATAGTTATTAGAAATTAGAAAATGTATAGTTCAGAGTTCAGAGTTTGGAGTCTGGAATTCGGAGTTGGGGTGTGGTGTTTGAGGTTTTCTGCGGAAAAATTTGTAGAGAACGGAAATGAGAAATTTATATTTTTATAGCTTACAGCATAAAGCCTATATCTTGAAGCCATTCTAATTTGTGCATTCGTGGTAAAATCTGAAACAGCAGAGAATCCTGATTTTCGTCAGTTTTCGGCCCATTTTACAGGATTTTAACCTCTGTTTCGGAAGCTTTGTTTTTATTTCGCCTTAATTTTGCAACACAAATATTTTCACCATGAATAAAGGACTTTATATTGCTACTTTAGAGTCACATAGCGGCAAATCTATGCTCTCCCTTGGCCTTATGCGGACACTCCTGGGAAAAACAGTAAAAGTTGGTTACTTCCGGCCCATTATAAATGATGTGCCTTCAGGAAAACGCGATAACCATATAGATACTATTATAAGCTATTTTAAACTCCGCATTCCCTATGAAGATGCCTACGCTTTTACCCGCAGCGAAGTGATTCAGAAAAGAAATGAGGGTAAGTCTGGTGAAATTATAGATGTGATCATCCGGAAGTATAAGAAACTAGAAGAAGAATATGACTTTGTGCTGGTGGAAGGAAGTGACTTTTCCGGGGAAGGCAGTGTTTTTGAATTTGATGTAAATGTTTTAACCGCACGCAACCTCGGGATTCCGGTGGTGATAATTGCCAGCGGGCAATATAAAACCTGGGAGGAGCATCTTGGCAGCCTGCAGATGGCATATAATGAATTTACAGAAAAGGATGTGGACGTCATTGCAATGGTGAGCAATAAAGTTAGGGAGGAAAACCTGGAAGCCGCCAAAGAAAACATGCGTAAATTTCTGCCTGCAGATATTGATGTTTTTGCCATTCCGCTTATCGATACGCTTAACAATCCTACCCTTAAAGAAATTGTAACCGCCCTTGAAGGAAAAATCCTGTTTGGAGGGGAATTTCTAAATAACCAAACCGGGAACTTTGGAGTAGGCGCCATGCAATTAAGAAATTACCTTACCACCCTTAAAAATGAAAGCCTGGTAATTACCCCTGGGGACAGGGCAGATATTATCCTTGGAGCACTTCAGGCCAACATCTCCAGTAACTATCCGCGTATTTCCGGGATTATCCTTACAGGCGGTTTAACTCCGGAACCTTCTATTTTAAAACTAATTGAAGGGCTCTCGGAAATTGTTCCCATTATTTCTGTACAGGACGGGACTTTTAGCGTCACCAACCGGGTGGGCGCTATAAAATCTAATATCTATGCCGATAGTATTCAGAAGATAGAAACCACCATAAGCACGTTTGAAAGATATGTTTCTTTTGATCCTTTAGTGGAAAGACTCATAAACTTTGAACCGCACGGGATTACTCCCCGAATGTTCCAGTACAGCCTGGTAAAAAGGGCGCAGCAAAGCAAAAAGCATATTGTACTGCCTGAAGGGACAGATGACCGAATTCTTATTGCGGCCTCCCGGCTTTTGGCTATAGATATTGTGGACCTGACGCTGCTAGGCGACGTGGAAGTAATCAAGCAAAAAATAATGAAACTTGGTCTGAACCTGGACCTGGGAAAAATCAAGATCATAAATCCTTCAAAGTCTGAACATTTCCAGGGTTATGCTGAAACTTTATATGAGATTAGAAAGCATAAAGGAGTAAACCTGGACATGGCAAAAGACTGGATGACCGATGTTTCCTATTACGGCACCATGATGATCTATAAAGGCCATGCGGACGGGATGGTATCCGGCGCAGCTCACACCACACAACATACCATTAGACCTGCGCTTCAGTTTATAAAAACTAAACCGGGAGTTTCGGTAGTTTCTTCAGTATTTTTTATGTGCCTGGAAGACCGGGTTTCCGTATTTGGCGACTGCGCAATCAATCCAAACCCTACTGCAGAAGAGCTTGCGGAGATCACTATTTCTTCCGCAGAAAGCTGTTTTGCCTTTGGGATTGATCCTAAAATAGCCATGCTCTCCTACTCTTCAGGAACTTCCGGAAAAGGAGCCGATGTAGATAGAGTTAGGCAGGCTACCGAAATTGTTAAAAATAAACGTCCCGATCTTAAAATCGAAGGCCCCATCCAGTACGATGCTGCCGTTGATATTACCGTAGGGAAGAGCAAATTGCCAGATTCTGAAGTCGCCGGCCAGGCTAACCTTCTAATTTTCCCCGATTTAAATACCGGAAACAACACCTATAAAGCGGTGCAACGGGAAACCGGGGCGCTGGCCATCGGCCCGATGCTGCAGGGATTAAATAAACCTGTGAATGATCTTAGCCGTGGCTGTACGGTAGACGATGTGTTTAACACCGTTATTTTAACCGCTATCCAGGCGCAGGGAATTTAGTGAAGTACGAAACAACAAATTTGGTACTTAAAGCTTAAAGCCTATAGCAGTAATAGGTGAAAATTGAAAATATCCAGAAAGATTTAGCATAACAAGAATGAAAAATATACTCGTAATTAATTCAGGGAGTTCTTCTTTAAAATTTCAGTTAATTCAGATGCCTTCAAAAAAGGTGCTTGCCTCGGGGATGGTGGAGCGAATTGGTCTTGAAGGTGCAAAGTTACACTACAAAACCAAAGCGGTTTCAACTTCAGAAGAAATTGAAGTTCCAGATCATGCCATGGCTTTAAAAGCCGTTACTAATATGCTCTTGGAAACTGGAAATGGAGTAATAAATAATTCCGAAGAAATAAGTGCTATAGGACACCGTGTGGTGCATGGAGGTAAAACTTTTTCCAGTACAACCGTAATTGACGAAAATGTGAAAAAAACGATTAAAGATTTATTTTCGCTTGCTCCGCTTCATAACCCGCCAAACCTAAAAGGCATAGAAGTAGCTGAAAAACTTTTCCCTGGAGCTCCGCAAATTGCAGTTTTTGATACAGCCTTTCATAGCAGTATTCCAGAGCAAGCCCGTAAATATGCCATTCCTGATAAGCTTTACGAAGAAGAACATATCCAGCTCTACGGCTTTCACGGCACCAGCCATAAATATGTAACAGAAAAAGCGCAGGAATATCTTCAGCAGGAAAATTCAAAAATTATAAGCATTCATCTTGGGAACGGTTGCAGTATTACAGCCGTACAAAATGGCAAAAGTCTTGACCATTCGTTGGGATTTGCTCCGGTAAACGGCCTTATTATGGGTACCAGGAGTGGCGATATAGACCAGTCGGTTATATTCTACCTGGTGGAACAACTGGGCTATTCCCTGCAGGAAGTAAACCATATGCTACATAACCAAAGCGGGATGTATGGCCTTACCGGTTACAGTGATTTAAGGGATATTGAAGAACAGGCAGGCAAAGGCAATACAGAGTGCCAGCTTGCCCTGGAAATGAACGCCTACCGCATAAAGAAATATATTGGCGCCTACGCGGCCGCAATGAATGGACTTGATGCCATCATATTTACAGCCGGAATTGGGGAAAACAGCAGCACCATAAGAAAAATGGCTTGTTTAAATATGGATTTCTTCGGAATCGAACTGGACGAAGAAAAAAATAAAGTCCGTTCAAAAGAGATAAGAGAGATCAATTCTGTAGATTCCAAAGTTAAAATCCTGGTGATTCCTACCAACGAAGAACTTGAAATCGCCAAACAGGTAATGGAGCTGGTTTCGTAGTAAGGAGTTGGGAATTCGGAGTTGGGAGTTCGGAGTTCGGAGTTGGGAGTTCGGAGTTCGGAGTTCGGAGTTTGCTTTAAACTATTCTATTTGGAATGTTGAATTACTCCTATTTACTTCATTTTTTGAAGGAACGGTTCCAGTTAGTTCACCAATCACTATTCACTATTTTTACTTTCCACTATTTATTTTGAATGTTGAATTTTGAATTGACTCTCATTGTCCATTGCCCCATTTTCTTCTTTAACTATTAAAAAATTAACGCATAATCTTTTCAAAATCTGAATCTGAATCGATATTTTTAGAAGATGAAAAAACTGCTATACATATTCCTTCTCTTACTTTGTCCTGCCTGCGCAGACAATGCAAACAAAACTGAAAGTAATCCGGCTTCCGTAGAAATGGAACAGGAAAGCTATCAGAAAAAAGAGTCGGCAACTATGGCGATGATACCTGCTGTTGATTTTAAAGCTTTTGATTCCAGGTATCTTCAGCAAAAAAACGATACTACCTACGTCATTAATTTTTGGGCCACCTGGTGCAAACCCTGTGTAAAGGAATTGCCGGCATTCGAAAAATTGAAAGAAAAGTATGGAGACCAAAAGGTGAAGGTTGTTCTCACCAGCCTTGATTTTCCTGATAAAATAGAAGAACAGGTTATACCTTTTATTCAAAAGAATAATTTGCAAAGCGAAGTGGTGCTGCTGGATGACCCCGATGCGAATTCCTGGATACCAAAAATATCTGAAGAATGGAGCGGTGCCATTCCTGCAACCATTATTTACAATGGAAAAGAGCGAAAATTTTATGAACGTTCCTTTACTTACGAAGAATTAGATACTGAACTTAAATCCATTTTATAATGAAATCGAAAACATTTTTACCCGTACTGGCTTTTACAGCTGCACTATGGCTTGGCAGTTGTAAAGATTCCGTTCAAAACACTAAATTTGAGAATTCTGATAAAAAAGAAATGGCCGTGCTTTCTGAAAAAGAAAACACAAGTGCAGAAGGTTATACAATTGGCGATGAAGCCACCGATTTTAACCTTAAGGATGTAGATGGCTCTATGGTTTCCCTTTCGGACTATCCTGACGCGAAAGGTTTTATAGTGATTTTTACCTGTAATACCTGTCCCTTCGCCATGGCCAGTGAAGAGCGCATTGTGGCACTGGACCAGGAATTCAAGGGAAAAGGCTATCCTGTAATTGCCATTAATCCCAATAATCCTAAGGTACAGCCAGACGATACTTTTGAGAAAATGCAGCAGAAAGCTAAAGAGGCCGGTTTTACTTTTCCATACCTTTTTGATGACAGCCAGACCGTCTACGCTAAATACGGGGCTACAAAAACCCCGCATGTTTATATATTACAAAAAGAAGGCGGAAAAAATATTGTAAAATATATTGGTGCTATAGATGATAATGTTAGAAACGCTGATGCCGTAAACGAGCGTTTTGTGGCCAATGCTGTGAATGAGTTATTGAACGGAAAAGAAGTTACCACCAAAGAAACCAAGGCGATTGGCTGCAGCGTAAAACAATAATCAAAAATAATTTTCCCAGATGGAGCGCGGCCGAGATTTTCCTGGCTCCGCTTATCCTGGTAGGATTTTAGATTACAGGGGAAAAGCTTCCAATCTTTTTACTTGCCAATTATCCATTTTAATTGCCCATTGTTTACTGTTTGCCGAGCCTGAATAAAATGGGATAGGTAATTTTTCCCTTTTCCCCAAAGCTCTTCCTAAAATCGGCCGCAACAAGATCTACAGGATTTTCTCCGTTCGCTTTTTCGTAATGCTTTACGGCAGACCAGGTTTTTAAATAGCCCAGCAGTTGCTCCAGGCTCCACTCCAGTTCTAATTTAAATTCAGGAGTTTTAATTTCGTTGAACGGGAAAGGAATGGTTTTATATTCCTCGTCCAGGTATTTTCTTTCCGGGTCCCAGTATGGATCTGTGATATTGCGGTAAAAGTGATGAATAACTTTATTGGTTTCTGCGTTGCTATAAAAAAGTCCGTAGCCCATCACGGCTATTAGTCCGCCGGGTTTTAGCACTCGATTTACTTCCGCGTAAAATTTATCAAAATCAAACCAGTGTATCGCCTGCGCCACCGTTACCAGGTCAAAAAAATGATCCTGAAAACTGGTTTTTTCAGCAGCCTGTTTTGAGTAGTGGATATTTGGCTTTTGTACCGCGTTTTCCAGTTGCTGTTCACTAATATCTGTGGCGTAAACCTCTTCAAAGAAATCTGCCAGCTCTCCGGCCACCTGCCCGTTTCCAGTACCGCAATCCCAGGTGCGTTTATTAGCTGGTAGGTGTTTTTTCAAAAAATCATAAAGCTCTGCGGGATAAGTAGGCCGGAACTTTGCATATTGTTCAGATTTTGTAGAGAAATTATCTTTCATAAGCCGCCGTTTGTCTAAAATTAGGAAAAGCTATAGGAAATTTTAAGAAAATTATTAACTATGTTCTTCCCTCCTATAGATTCCCTACAATTTCTGAGAGGAAAATTATCAACCTTTTAAATTAAAAAAGGTGATCCTGAATAAAATCGGGACCACCTTGAATGTTTTCACAACGGAATAATCCTTATTGTGAATTGCTTCAGAATTGTAGAACGAATATAACAAAATATTTTAAATGAAAAGAATTTTAGGACTGGATTTGGGAACTAACTCCATTGGATGGGCATTGGTTGAGATCGATAAAGAAAATTTTGTGGTTAATGTTATAGCCCTTGGTTCAAGAATCATTCCAATGGATTCTGGCGAAATAAGCAAGTTTCAAGAAGGAGCCACGTTAACCAGTAAAGCTGCCAATCGTACTGATTTGAGAAGTGCTCGAAAAAACAAGGAACGTTATATTCTTAGACGTGATAGATTACACGTTATCCTCAATATACTTAAGGCATTACCTGAACATTATACAGTTAATATTGACTTTGGAAAAAAAAGAGGTCAGTTCAAAAATAATACTGAACCAAACTTAGCATATTATGAGGGTGATAAAGGAAAAAAGCGATTTTATTTTCTAAACTCTTATGAAGAAATGTTAAGTGATTTCAGAATAAAGCAACCTGAGCTTTTTTATGGAAAACCAATTAAAAACAACTTAGGAAAATCCATTGGAACTAAAGAAACAAAAATCCCTTATGATTGGACACTTTATTATTTAAGGCAGAAAGCTCTCAATGAAAAAATATCGTTGGAAGAACTTTCTTGGATTTTATTGAGTTATAACCAAAAGCGAGGATATAAGGCTGTTCGCGGATCTGATGAAAAAGAAAACGATAAGGAAGTTGTAACCAAGCAAGTACTATCGGCAATCAAAACAGAGGACAACACTTTTAAAATAGAACTTGGCGACAAGCCAGAGGAGAATCAGGAGGCTGTAGTTTTCTTTACCTATTTTGAAAGAACAAATATGCCTGTCACCAAAGTTGGGGATTTTAAGGAAGTTGAAATGAGCCATAAAATTGATGAAAACGGAAAAACTATAGAGACGGAGTATCTGATTCAGGAAATTCAAGAAAGAAAAGTTGTTGACGTAAAAAAAGGCAGTAAAAATAAATCTATTTTAGTCTTTGATTCCGGTCTTGAAAAAGAGGATTCAAGGAAAGATGCTAAAAAGCTAATTGGCCAGAATCTTGAGATCATAATTAAAACAACCTATTTAAAAGATGGTATTCAAAAATCAGGAGCGAGGGCTCAAAGTATTAGTATTCCAGACGATAGTGATTGGAAACTAAAGAAGTTAAAGATTGATGCAGACTTAAACGCATTTATAATAGAGAATTCAGACAATAATAAAAATGTAGGTGTTTCAACTTATTTGTATGAAAAATTACTCGATAATCCAGATTTCAAAATTAAAGGTGGCACAATAACCGTTATAAGCAGAGATCATTACAAAAATGAGCTTACTGCTATTTTAGATAAACAAAAAGAGTTTTATCCTGATACACTTGATGACATCGCTCTATTTAAAAAAGCGGTTCAGGCACTTTATCCTAAAAATGAAATACATAGAAAAGAATTACTTAAAAAAGATCTAACCAATTTCATTGCCAATGATACTATCCTTTTCCAACGTGAATTAAAATCCAAGAAGTCCGAAATCAAAAATTGTACGTATGAGGCACGATTTTTTAATAAGAAAAACAACGATACTTATAAGGATTTAATTCAAAAAAAGTTAAAGGTAGTACCGAAATCTAATCCATATTTTCAAGAATTTCGTCTTTGGCAGTTAATAAGGAACCTGAAGGTTTATGCCTTTCAAAAATCAGATGGAAAGGATATCAAATTGAATGTCGACGTAACCCAAAAAGTTGTTGCAAAACTTGCAAAGATTAAAGATCTCAATGAGTTAGATGAGGAAAAATTATATCAACAAGGGATAAATATGTTATTTTCATTCTTATTTAATCGTCGTGAAATAACCGAAAAGCAATTTTTGAAATTCCTCAATTTAAATGAAAAGGAATATTACTGGAACCGTTCCAGCCGTGATCGTGATAACGACAAAATAGCGAGCCGAGAAGGATTTCCCTGTAATGAAACCCGAGCTAAATTCATAACAAAACTAAGACGTGTAAAGATAGATGACGAGTCTTTTAATTGGGAAGCGTTCCTAACCTTTGAAAATACTTTTGCCCTGTGGCATTTTGCCTATTCGATAAAATTAGAGGACACAGCTTTTAGAAAAGCGCTCAGTACACTATTCACGAAACTTTTAAACCAAAATGATTTCAGTTTAAGATGGTTAGACCCATTAATAAACGAGTTCGAGAGTATTCGCCCATATCCAAGTGATTTCGCTAACTACTCGGAAAAAGCAATAAAGAAGATATTGCCTTTAATACAAACAGAACAATATCAAACTAACCAAACCTATATACATTCATTCAGTGAGAAGTTAAAAACAATAAAGGATAAATGGGAAGCGATTGAGTGGGACAAGGAGAAAATATCACAAATTGTTGATAAGGAAGACTATTCCAAAGGGACCCTTACTGCATTTCACAAGAAGAGATATGACTTTAACAAGAAACCATCATTTTTAAATACAGACCAAGCCTGCTACTTAATTTACAATAAATATTCTGAAGTAGGCGAAACTCATCAATGGCATTCGGTAGAAGCAATAAAGGATTTTATAAAAAATGATTTTAGGCAGCACTCACTTAACAACCCTGTTGTAGAGGGTGTGCTGATTGAGACTATGAATTTGGTCTGTAAGATTTGGGAAACTTATGGCAATGAAAACGAAAAGTTTTTTGACAACATTCATCTTGAACTTTCGAGAGACCTCAAGAAATCAAAAAAGGGTCGAGAAGCAATTAGTGACAGAAACTCGAAAAACAAAGCTACAAACAAGAGGATAAAACAACTGTTGACGGCTCTTAAAGAGGATATAAAAGAGCAAGATATAAGTGAAGAAAAATTCAAGCAAAAAGAGCGCTTAAAGCTCATTGAAGAAGGCGCACTAGATATCATAAAATACGATAAAGGAAGCGAATCCTATCATTTTAAAGACAGTAAAAAAGATGATGAAGGGAAGTCCTCAATTACAAAAAAAGAGCTAAGTTCAATCAGCAACAAAGCAGAACTTACAAGAAGCGAGTTAGTCAAATATAAGCTGTGGTTAGAGCAACGTTACCAATCACCTTACACAGGAAAGTTTATTAAACTTTCCGATTTGTTTAATAGGGAAAAATATGAGATAGAGCATATACTGCCTAAAAAGAGAGTGAACCTTGACGCTATGTACAATAAAATTATCTGCGAAACGGAGGTCAACAAAGTCAAAGACCAGTTAACAGGTTACGAATTTATAAAGACGTACAATGGCGGTACAATTTTTTGTAGTGCCCATAGTAAAGACACTGAAGTCTTAAAGCCACTTGATTATAAAAAGCTGGCTGAAAATAATTTTTCAGGTACTAAAAGGGATATTCTATTAAGTGAAAATATACCTAGTAAATTCACAAACGCCCAATTTGTAAATACTGCTTATATCGGTAAGATTGCTATGAAATGGCTAAGTAATGTTGTGAGAGCCGAAGAAGACGACGATTATTTCAAATCGAAAAACCTGCTTTCGGTAAACGGAATGGTGACTTCCATGCTCAGGCAAGACTGGCATCTTAACGATGCTTGGGGTGACTTGGTCAATGACCGCTTTAAAAGACTGAACGCCATAACTGATTCTAAACTGTTTGGTGAAGAAAGAATTATCAACGGCCATAAAATTTTTGTAGGAAATGTGCCCGAAGAGATTGATGAGGATTTCAGCAAAAAAAGAATAGACCATAGACATCACGCCCTTGATGCACTTGTTGTAGCATTGACCACGCAAGCACATATCAACTATATTAATAACATTCATGCAAAATCTGCTAAGAGTGAAATTCATCAAAAATTAAAAAACAAATTAACGTTCAAAGGAAACAATGGTAGAAACTACAAATTGCCTTTTGAATGGTGGAAAGAAGAGCCAAAACTTTTATATCAAGGCGAAATTACCGAGGATTTTCCAAAAATCAAAAATCTCACTAAGAAGGCGTTAGAGGATATTATTATATCTTTCAAGAAAAACAATAAGGTGGCTACCCAAGCCACCAATAAAATTGAACGTTGGGAAACTATAAATGGAAAAAAAAGAAAAGTTTTGGTTTCGCAAAATGATCTGAGGAAAGAGAATGGGAATGAGAAGAATTGGGGGGTGAGGAGGAAAATCCATAAAGATACTTTATATGGAAGATCAAAATTGTACCAGTTTAAAACTGTAGTTTCTATTGAGGAAGCTTTTGAAAACATAGATTTAATTGTAAATCCGAAACTACGCGAACAAATCAAAGGTTTTAAAGAGAAGGGTAGAAGCAAAAAAGATATTGTTAACCTTTTGGAGATCAATGGTATAAAAAAAATTGCCGTTTATATAAAATATATTCGGTCAAGATTTAAAGGCAAATTAGATTCTTCTTTTGATGAATCAAAAATCGAAATGGTGACTGACCCATCGATAAGAGAAATTTTAAGTGCTCATTTAAAAAATCCAAAATATCAAAATCAAGTCGATGAAAAGAATAAAAAAATAAAGCCAGAAGAATTGGCATTTTCGACTCAAGGTGTTAAAGAGATGAATGATAACATTAAAATCTTGAATAAAGGACAAAATCATAAACCCATTTATAAAGTTGGTATTTATGAAAAAGAAGGTGAGAAATTTCAGGTAGGCGAAGCTCCCCATAAAACAAAAAGATTTGTAGAAACCGCCGATGGCGCTAATGTCTACTGTGGTATTTATGAAAAGGAAGGGCTATTTAGCCAAAGGCAATTTTTCACTCCAAAAATTAAAGATAGCATTGAAGCTATTAAGAACAATGAAAGGTATTCATTAGAGGAGAAAAAAATAATTGAAAATGAAGTTTATAACCTAAAATTCATTTTACAACCTAATGATTTGGTCTATCTGCCTTTTGAAGAGGAAATTGAACAGATTAAAGATGGAGTTGGGAATATTAAATCAATGATCTTAAACAGATTAAAGTCCGACCCTCTTTCAAAAATTAGAATATATAAGTTCAATAATGCTTCAGGTAGTACTTTACGTTTTGTTCCACAAATCATTTCAAATCCAATTTTGCAGTTGACCGGTGCTAGTCTTAAGAGTCTTAAAGAAATTAATAGTGAGAAAGAATTTAAAAATTTAGAAATTAAAAATGAATTGGGCGGAAAAGGTTCTATTTCAAACTTAACAAGAGAATTAATTAATGATAGGTTAAACAATTCACAGGATTTACAAATAAAAGACTACTGTATCAAACTGAATGTTGATAAGCTAGGCAGAATACAATCTTTAGAATTATGATCAAACGTACCCTCTTTTTCGGCAATCCGGCTTACCTCAGCACCAAGAATGAGCAACTGGTGATTTCATTTCCTGAAAAGGAAAAAGAAAATAGAACCGAGCCTATAGAAGATATTGGGGTGCTGGTCCTCGAAAACCCACAGATCACCCTTACCAACGGACTAATCACTAAATTAATTCAGAACAAAACGGCTGTAGTAAATTGTGATAAGCAACATCTCCCCTGCTCGCTCCTGCAACCTCTTGTAGGCCATACCGAACAGACCGAACGTTTTGCGAACCAGCTAAACGCCAGCCTGCCGCTAAAGAAGAATCTCTGGCAGCAAACTGTAAGCGCAAAGATTTCAAATCAGGCCAATCACCTGTTCCGCCGTGGCAAAAATTATAAAAAACTGGCAAGATGGGCGAATGAAGTTAAAAGCGGTGATAATGAAAATCATGAGGCCATAGCCGCGGCGCACTACTGGCAAAACCTATTCGAGATTGAAGGTTTTAGCCGGTATCGCAATGGCATTCCACCCAACAACCTGCTGAATTACGGCTATGCGATCTTAAGGGCAGTGACCGCAAGAGCTTTGATTAGTTCTGGCATGTTGCCAGGTGTTGGCATTTTTCATCATAACAAGTATAACGCCTTTGCCCTGGCCGATGATATTATGGAGCCTTACCGCATCTACGTTGACGACCTGGTGTATGAAATTGTTAGTACTGGTGAAGATATTAAAGAATTAAATACTTTTCTAAAAAGTCAGCTTTTACAAATCCCTGCAATGGATGTGGTAATCGATGATAAAGTGAGTCCGCTTATGGTGGCGATGAGCCGCACCACTAATTCGTTACAGGAATGTTTTGCTGGGATGAGCCGGAAGATATTATATCCGGTGTATGAATAGTCGTTTAGATATCACTATAGGCAAACGGTCGTTTGGGTACAGCCGCATAGGAGGCCACTCAACGACCACTCAATGTTGGCTAGTAATATTCGGGATAAAACTTATGCCGATTTTATTGTGACCTGCGCCAGGTGGTTGAGTGATTTTCGATAGAAAATCTTATCGGAGCCATAGGTGGATCGATTTTTTATATTATGAAAGGATATATGTACATAGTATTATGCAGTGATGGTTCATACTACACAGGTAGTACAAAATATCTTGAAAGAAGGTTATTACAGCATAATAACGGAACAGGATCAAGACATACATCAAAAAGATTACCAGTAGAATTATTGTATTATGAAGAATATTCCAGGATAGACGAAGCTTTTTACCGTGAAAAACAAATACAAGGCTGGAGTAGAAAGAAAAAGGAAGCTTTAATGAGGGGAGAAACCGAATTGCTTCCCAGACTTGCAAAAAAAGTATTTTCAATGAAAAGAGATTGAATAATAACGAAGATTTCGAATAGAATTGGTCGTTTCGATACAGCCGCTTAGGCGGCCACTCAACGACCATTCTAGGTGGCTGAATGACTATAGGTACAAAATTATGCCGATGTTATTGCAACCTGAACCAGGTGGCTGAGTGATTTTCGGCAGAAGATTGTACAGATATCATTGCGAAACCAGTCAGGTGGCTGAGTGATTTTCGGCAGAAAATCGTACCGATATCATTGTGAAACCAGTCAGATGGCTGAGTGATTTTCGGCAGAAAATCGTACCGATATCATTGTGAAACGAGCCAGGTGGCTGAGTGATTTTCGGCAGAAGATTGTACCGATATCATTGTGAAACCAATCAGGTGGCTGAGTGATTTTCGGCAGAAGATTGTACCGATATCATTGCGAAACCAGTCAGGTGGCTGAGTGATTTTCGGCAGAAAATCGTATCGAAGCCACCGGAACTGGAAATTTTATTACATAAACAGTAACATGAACGATCGATTTTCACGCTTAAACCAATACAGAAGCATGTGGGTACTTGTATTTTTTGATCTGCCAACTGAAACCCGTAGGGAAAGGAAGGCTGCAACCCGTTTTAGAAAAAACCTTCTTGATGACGGTTTCGGGATGTTCCAGTTTTCCATTTACACCCGCTTTTGCCCCAGTCGGGAAAATGCGGAAGTACATATAAAGCGGACGCAACGGGCCCTGCCAAAGAAAGGTAAGATATGTATAATGCAAATAACCGATAAACAGTTTGGGATGATGCAATTATACCACGGGCAGAAAGAAGCAGAAGCGGAACAACCCATTCAGCAACTCGAACTTTTTTAAAAAGAAATTACAGCATAGCTTCATTCTTTAATTCTGTTTGGCATCCTGATGTCCAGGATAAAAATTGTCAGTTCGAACAAAGTCGAGACCTCGGTTTTCTTCCTTATTTTTCAATCCTGATATACCGCATAAAAAACAGAATACCAGCTTTTTAGGGCCGGTATCCTGTGAATCCTGAATAAAAATACAATTCTGAAAGCAATTCACAACAGATTCTCATTTTCTGTTTGCAAAGCTGCCCCTGTGAATCCTGAATAAAAATACAATTCTGAAAGCAATTCACAACTCGCTGGTAGCAGCCGTTTAAAAGAGTTGTCCTGTGAATCCTGAATAAAAATACAATTCTGAAAGCAATTCACAACAATTGCGCGAAGTTCTTTTTTATTAAGGACCTGTGAATCCTGAATAAAAATACAATTCTGAAAGCAATTCACAACGGTTATCCACTTGAATAAGCATCGAGGTTACCTGTGAATCCTGAATAAAAATACAATTCTGAAAGCAATTCACAACGAGCTCCGTCTCTGAATTTAAACTTGTAAACCTGTGAATCCTGAATAAAAATACAATTCTGAAAGCAATTCACAACCGATTAGTATTTCGATTTTTAATTATACTTCCTGTGAATCCTGAATAAAAATACAATTCTGAAAGCAATTCACAACATGTCTATTAAATTTGGGTTTACAATTCTTCCTGTGAATCCTGAATAAAAATACAATTCTGAAAGCAATTCACAACAGCTTTTGAATTTTTTCAAAATATTCTTTTCCTGTGAATCCTGAATAAAAATACAATTCTGAAAGCAATTCACAACGTTCCATGTATTTTGCCACGCCTTCAAACACCTGTGAATCCTGAATAAAAATACAATTCTGAAAGCAATTCACAACTGGTAAGCGGTTTTCCGTTCAGCCACATTACCTGTGAATCCTGAATAAAAATACAATTCTGAAAGCAATTCACAACCGTCGGCGGATCATAAACAAGTACCCGGTTCCTGTGAATCCTGAATAAAAATACAATTCTGAAAGCAATTCACAACCAGGTAGCCATTGGAAGCAAAATAAGTTTCCCTGTGAATCCTGAATAAAAATACAATTCTGAAAGCAATTCACAACACGGTTGGGTGAAAAGAGTATGAAAAAACACCTGTGAATCCTGAATAAAAATACAATTCTGAAAGCAATTCACAACAGCCATTAGTACGAAATAATCGCTTAATTTCCTGTGAATCCTGAATAAAAATACAATTCTGAAAGCAATTCACAACAAGTACTTGATACTTTCTATAATCGTATGACCTGTGAATCCTGAATAAAAATACAATTCTGAAAGCAATTCACAACTATAACAGTTTCATTTTTTGAGTAACATGGCCTGTGAATCCTGAATAAAAATACAATTCTGAAAGCAATTCACAACTTTTGATATTACCAATTTCGATCAGTTAAACCTGTGAATCCTGAATAAAAATACAATTCTGAAAGCAATTCACAACTGCAAGCGTAACATGAATATTTTTGCCTTCCTGTGAATCCTGAATAAAAATACAATTCTGAAAGCAATTCACAACAAACCCCTCATTCAGGACTTTTGATCTAACCCTGTGAATCCTGAATAAAAATACAATTCTGAAAGCAATTCACAACTCTTTCCTCAATTATTTCCTTATCCCCATTCCTGTGAATCCTGAATAAAAATACAATTCTGAAAGCAATTCACAACCGAAAGTCTCTTTAAACAGATCAGGAATACCCTGTGAATCCTGAATAAAAATACAATTCTGAAAGCAATTCACAACATTTTAAGGATTTTAAGGAATTGAAATAATCCTGTGAATCCTGAATAAAAATACAATTCTGAAAGCAATTCACAACAGTAGTTGTAAACAGATTTGGACTATTAGCCCTGTGAATCCTGAATAAAAATACAATTCTGAAAGCAATTCACAACTACCTAGATATTCCCCGGTCTTAAAGATCACCTGTGAATCCTGAATAAAAATACAATTCTGAAAGCAATTCACAACAGTGCCTGGAAAACTTCATCTTCGGTGGACCTGTGAATCCTGAATAAAAATACAATTCTGAAAGCAATTCACAACGTTATATTAACGCTGAATGCAGGCTTTTCTCCTGTGAATCCTGAATAAAAATACAATTCTGAAAGCAATTCACAACCCGATGCCGTTGCTTCCCTGGAAAAGCTATCCTGTGAATCCTGAATAAAAATACAATTCTGAAAGCAATTTACAACGGATTATGTACGTGGATTCCAATAAGTACGCCTGTGAATCCTGAATAAAAATACAATTCTGAAAGCAATTCACAACAAGCTGTCTTTTGTTTGTTGGTATGCCGCGCCTGTGAATCCTGAATAAAAATATAGGATACCACTACCACTTCGGCAGGCTCTTCACCGGCGCGATAACCACATCGCTTATTTTCCAGGAATAATCATACACCTTGTCATAAGCATCTTCCAGTTGGGCAGTATCTACTCCAGCTTTTGGAACTACCGCAATCTCCCCCATAAAAACCTGCCCGTCTTCCCGAAACCTTACCTTGGCATCCTGCACCCAGTCCCAGGAAAGCACCAGATCTTTTATTTCATTCATAAGAGGTACTTCTTTTTCCTTCTTTAAAGTTACGGGGCTACGATCCATTAAATCTGTTACCGCAGTGGAAACATAATTAATCCCGTCTTTTAAAACCGAAATGGAGATGAATAAAGCTGCCACAGAATCTGCCCACCACCAGCCGGCACCTACTCCCACTATTCCAACAATAGCCGCAAAGGCGGTCATATAATCTGCTTTTTGAGCTTTGGCATCTGTATAAAGTACTTTATTATGAAGGGTTTTTGCTTTGGGTAATTTTTTAAAACCAAGTATCATCGAGGGTACAGAACTATATATTAGAGCCACTATCATTACCCAACCCATCCAGATTCGCTCTCCAAAGATCATCCGGTTTCCTATGGTAGGATGTTCAGCCTTTATGAGGGACATGGAAGAATCGTAGATCATAAAAATTCCCATTCCTAATAAAGCGGCCGCCCCTATTAAAAAAGAAATAGAAAATACACGATGGTACCCGTAGCGAAATCTGTCATTAGGTGCTTTACTGTTTATTTGAGTGGAAATAAGAAAAGCCACCGAGGGCACCAATCCCAGAACGTCTTCCAACCATGCAGATTTCATGGCCTGTGAGGACCCCATAACCAGGTACATCACCACCACTACCGATAGCAGGTAAATCACCGTAATCCATTCTATTTTTTTGGCAGATTTAAGATCATCCTCAAGCTCTTTTGGAAGATGGTAATCCTGAATACTTCTCATGATTTACTTGATTTTTTAAAAATAAAGGTCTCTAACTGTTGCAACAGCCTGTTCTCTCCTTTAGGAACAAGAAACACGTGTTTCTTGTCATATGGAGTAGTAAGCCCTGCTTTCTTTTTCCAGATACTTTTCTTTGAAAAACCACCTGCCATTACCTGAATCTCATATTTCTCCAGTTTTTCGACTAGGTCACTCTCTGAACCTTCTTCAAAGTCTATTTGAAAGTGCTCATTTTCAGCAAATCTCTTTAGCATTTCAATTTCCTCTCCTCCATAAGATCCATTTTGCCTGGTCACGTAAGGAGGATTGATAACTGCTCCTACTTTAAGAGATTTTTGCTTTGCATTTTCGAACGAGTGATGTGGATCCTGAGGATAAGTGCATCCCGCAAAAGCCACAATTAGTAGAATGTATAGCTTTTTCATACTTTAAAATTACAAAACATCGTTCTGCTGCTGCTGCTGCTAGGAGTTAAAATATCCCTAAAACCTGCCTAATCAGGAAGCTATTGGCTATCTATGAATAGAACTTTGGCAAAAAGATTCTAAAATTTACGGGTTAGTTAATATCAGCGCCTGATTTTTAAAATGAGCACACAATTTCGGGAACAGATTTAAAAATGATTAACCATACAGGAAATGTATTTGCAGTTACCATAGCCTTCTCTGGAGAGAGCAGTAAATATTATATTTTAGAATACCTAAAAATTTTAACTAAAAAAATGTTAATACATTATTTATAATGTATTATCTTAGGGAATTAGCATTTCTAAATACCTGTAGCTATGAAAACACTTTATTTTTATGAGATGAAGAGCAAAATCATTGTGCTTCTGCTTATGTTCTTATGGTTAATGCCTGATTTTTCTTTTGCATTCCAACAGCAAAACACCGGAAGTTATACTGAATATAAAGGTATGGTGGTGAATAGTGCGAATAATAATCCAATCGCCTCCGCTTTAATCTCAGTCAACCGCAGTAATATCTCGACCATCACCAATGCAGCAGGAGAATTTTTACTAAAGGTTCCGGACAGCCTTACTCCTGTGACCGTGAATGTTTCTTATCTGGGGTTCAGCAGTAAAAACCTGCCACTGGAGTTCTTCAAGAATAATGATAGGGTAGAACTGGAAGAATCTGTAGAAAAACTTTCAGAAGTAACCCTTTTTGATGCTAAGGATGCAAGGTCTTTAGTGCGTAAAATGCTTGCTCAAAAGGATAATAATTATATTACTGAACAGACCCTAATGACTGCCTTTTACAGGGAGATTATTAAAAGGCGCCGTACCAATGTTTCCTTATCTGAAGCAGTGGTGAAAATTTATAAATCGCCTCATAATTCCAGAAAAAAGGATCTTGTGTCTATTTACAAATCAAGGAAAAGTACAGATTATGACAGGTTGGATACCTTGGCATTAAAGCTTAGGGGAGGACCTTTTAACAGCTTATATCTGGACCTTATAAAGTACACCGAGTATGTGCTGCAACCGGAAATGCTGGAAACTTATGAATTCAGTTTTGATGATCCTACAAAAATTGATGAGCGTTACATTTACGTGGTAAATTTTGAAGAAATGGATAAATCCACTCCCTGGTACTACGGTCAATTATTTATTGATGCCGAAAGCCTTACCCTGGTGAGGGCAAAATATGAAATGGATGTGGATAACCGGGACATTGCCACCAGGATGTTTGTGAAGAAAAAACCTGCAGGGTCCAAAGTATATCCTGTAGATTTATATTATGAGGTGGATTATGCTGAAAAAGATGGAAAATGGCATTTTTCGTATGGAAATGCCACCATGGAATACGTGGTGAACTGGAAAAAGAAAATTTTCAACTCCCGCTATACTGTTAACAGTGAAATGGTAGTCACAGATTGGGAAAGATATAGTGATAGCGAATGGAAGAAAAATAATAACATTATTGATCCTTACGTAGTAATGGCCGATGATGCCAGCGGTTTCTACGATCAGGAGTTTTGGGGAAATAACAATATTATTGAACCTGAAAAATCTATTCAAAACGCTATTGAAAAAATTAAGCGCAACATTACTAAGGAATAACCTTTCTTTTCAATTTGATAAAGCCGCCTTTTACAAATTAGTAAAGGCGGCTTTTATATGTTTTAGTTTAAGCATTCGATAGGTAAGATAGCACTTCCTAAAATGCAGTGGCTATGGTATGGTTTTACCATATAAAGTTTGATGGCTGATAGAGAGATTATTATAATAAACATTTTGAATTTAAAGGTCTCCTCTCCTACTTCTTTTTCTTTTTAACAACAGGAACAGGTTCTTTAAACCTGCCATACAAAATATTCTTCTCCCTGAATAGTTTCACGTTTTCCACTGGTATTTCTTCCTTTTCCACCCGCCACGTCCAGTTATTTTTTATAGTCCCCGGAGTATTCATAATCGCTTCTTCTCCTTTGCCCATAAGATCCTGTAAAGGAAAAACAGCAACTTTTGAAACCGATTTAAGTGCCAGGGTATGAAGAATTTTATGGACATTTTTTTTGTTAACTTCTTTACCGGTATAACGCCTTAAATGCTTTTTAGAAGTTTTATCAAGAGCCTCATACCAGCCCCTGCTGGTATTGTTATCATGCGTGCCGGTATATACAATACTGTGCGGCTTATGATTAAATGGCAGGTACGGATTATCTGCCTTCTCCTCTCCAAAAGCGAAATGCAACACATTCATACCCGGGAAATGGAACCTTTTCAGGAGTTTATATACCGGCTCGTCCAGAGACCCTAAATCCTCTGCAATAAAGGGCATTTCAGGAAATTCTTTTTTAATTAATCTGAAGAATTGAGTACCAGGGGTTTTAATCCATTTTCCGTTTATAGCGGTTTCTTCTTTTGCCGGCACTTCCCAGTAAGCCGAAAAGGCGCGGAAATGATCCAGCCTTACCACATCAAAAAGAAGTAGATTTTGCTTTAAGCGCTGCACCCACCAATCAAAATTGTTTTGCTGAAGTTTTTTCCAGTTGAATACAGGCGTGCCCCAAAGTTGCCCGGTTTCACTAAAATAATCTGGTGGAACGCCAGATACATGGGTGGGCTCTTTTTCATCATTCAGCTTAAAATATTCGGCATTTGCCCAGCAATCTGCACTTTCATGGTTTACATAAAACGGAATGTCTCCAATAAAAGCAATCTCATTTTCTTGTGCATATTCCACCAGTCCCTCCCACTGTTGAAAAAACAGGAACTGGAAAAATTTTTCTTTTTCTATTTCTTCAGCAAAATCCTTATATGCTTTTTTTATTGCTTTGTCTTCCCTGTTCTTTATTTCTGCGGGCCATGAAGTCCAACCGCGGCCATATTCCTTTGTAAAAACCTGAAAAAGCGCAAAATCTTCCAACCATTTACGATGTTTATTACAAAATTTTTTGAAGCTAGAGGAGGCACTTTTAGATTTATAATTTACAAACGCTTTATTTAATATCGTTACTTTAAATGCTTCCACCGCTTTAAAATCCACCTTTTTGTGTGAAACTTTTTTAGGTTTTGAAACCTCATCAGAGTTTAAGTAATCCTGCTCCACCAGTAGTTCAGGGCTAATTAAAAGTGGATTTCCCGCAAATGCAGAATAACTGCTATATGGAGAATGATAATAGGCCGCATGGGTAGGATTTAAAGGTAGTAGTTGCCAGTAATGATGCCCGGAATCCCGGAGAAAATCAATAAATTTATAAGCTGAAGGCCCTAAATCGCCAATTCCAAATTCTGAAGGCAATGAAGTTATATGAAGTAATATGCCGCTACTCCTTTTTAAATCCATAACAAATTAATTATTAATTAAGACCGCTACAGGAAAATTCCCGAGAAGTTTGTTTATCTCAATCTTATTTTCCTCATATATTTCAGCGGTAAAAATATTTTTGAAATTCCCTGGAATATTCTCCGGCAGGCGCAAAAATGATTCTTTAAGCATCTCAACATCTGGCGTAAGCTCTTCATAGTATGGTCTTAGCAGTACAGGAGCAACAGTAATACTCCATTTTCCCTCTAACTTACGGGCGAAAGCTATGAGTTTGTTCTGCAAATTTCCTGAAATTTCTAAAGGAAGATAATTACCATTTTCAAATAACAGGGCATTTTTGCTCCTGTGGGTAATTAACTTATGCAACACATAAAACTTAATTTTTCCATTGCTGGGATTCTTCTTTAGTTTTTGCAGGTACGCCTTCTCTTCACCTCTTTTAAGATTACTTATTTCTTCGAGATATTTCCTACGCGCTTTATAATCTACTGGCCTCCTGTTGTCTGGATCTACATAGCTCAAGTCCCACAGCTCGGTACCCTGGTAGGTGTCCGGCACCCCGGGAACCGTATATTTTATACAGATTTGCGCCAGGGATTTTATCACACCTAGAGCAGCGATTTTTTTTTGAAAAGGATCAAAAGCTTTTTGAAAATCAGGATGTTCTGCTATTATCTCTGTAAATTTAAAAACCGCAGTTTCATGCTCCTCATTTGGGCTGGACCAGTTGGAATTTACTTTGGCTTCCCTCATTACCTTTTGAAGGTAATCCTTAGTGCGTTGTAAAAATTCAGTTTTATCATAATCATTAAATGGAACAGCTCCCACTAAAGCCTGGTAGATGAAATATTCCTCATTAACATCTGGAGCATTTTTGTTTTTGAAGGACTTATTTATTTCCTTCCATTCCTTAACTTTTTGAAACCATTCCGCTGGAAATTCGCTTAAAGCTGCCAGTCTCATCCGGCTGTCCTCCCCACGTTTGGTATCATGAGTGGCTGTGGTATTCATTGCATGCGGAAAATCTTCTTTTTTTTCCAGCATCTTTTTATGAAATTCTTTTACTGAAATCCCGAAGTTTTCCGGAGAATCCCCTACCTCATTATGCAGGATCAGCCTGTTATAAATATAGAAGCTGGTGTCTTCCACTCCCTTGGCCGCCAAAGGGCCGCTAAACTGCTGGCATCTCTTAAGAAAATAAAGGCATTTATCTTTATTCCCAGCTTCCCCTGTTAAAATTGATTTGAGATAAGAAAGCGCTGCCCGGAGATGAGTTTCCCGTTCTAAGGCTGAACGATAAGCTTTATCAATGATTTCCACCTCTAAATTATCCAGTGGGTATTCCTGCGGATATACCCTGTAAACTGGAAAAGCGGCGAGAAAAGTGCTTAAAGCTTCTTTAATGTGCTCTTCTTTAAGATCTTCAGCCAGTAGATCATTTTGTTTAAGGTACATCATAAGATTATGAAGTTCCCCTCCCATTCTTTCCTTCAGAATAAAAAGTTTTTTCTTGTAAACCATATCTTCATATTCCGGTATTTCAGACGCCAGTTTATGATATTGTTCACTAAAAAATTCTTTGTTTTCTGAAGCGGTAAATAAATGATTCACCTGCGCAAGAAATTCGTAACCGCTGGTTCCCTGAACGGGCCAGGAAACCGGCAACTTTTCTTCTGCTTCCAGAATTTTTTCCACAATAAGATATACATCCTTTCCAACAAGTGCTCTAAGTTGGCGCGTATAACCTTCCGGATCAAAAAGTCCGTCTATATGATCTACCCGCAACCCCTTTACTAAGCCTGTATCAAGTAGTTTTTTCATAAAAGAATGATAGGCTACAAAAACCTCCTCATTTTCCATGCTTAGGCAAATAAGGTCATTTATGGTAAAAAACCTGCGATAATTAATTTCACTCTCAGTGGTTTTCCAGTGTACAGGCTTAAAAAATTGTAATTCCAGAAGTTGCTCCATTTTATCTGGCTGATCATTAATGAGCTTCAATCTTTGGGAAAGACTACTTTTAACACCTGCATCGTTCTGAACTTCCTTATGAAAATCCAATTTTAATTGTTGCCAGGTTTCAGCTTTTTCAGAAAAATCTTTAAACTTTTTTTGCCAGCCTGCACCTTCTTCTCCAAGTACAAAGGCATAAGATTTTGCCGCGATAGGGTAAATATGATCAAAATATTGTAAGGCGAACCTCCCATTATCAAAGATTATCTTTAGTTCCTTTCTACTGATTATTTCTTCCAGCGAATCCCCTAAAAAGGGCGCCATTACTTTGTTCCAGCCTTTGTAATTCCAATTTATATCAAAGTACTTGTAATAAACTGAAGCAGGGCCTAATTCAAAAATATCATGTAGCCAGGGATTGCTGCTGTCAAAAGCCATGTGGTTAGGCACAATATCCTGCAGCCAATCCATTTTGCGCTTTTGTAGGGTATTGCAAAGCTCCCTGAAATCTTCCAGCTTCCCTATTGCAGGATTAATGATGAAAGGATCTACCACATCATACCCATGGGTGCTTCCCTCCCGCGCTTTAAAAAAAGGTGCGGAATATATGGTGGATATTCCCAGCTGGTCCAGATAGTCAATAATCTCCTTTAAATCTTCAAAGGTGAAGTTGGGTGACATCTGTACTCTGTAGGTGGTAACCGGAATGCTCATGCTTCAGCGAGATTAAGATTTCTGGTAAGCCGTAAAAACGAATCTTTCCACTCTTCCCTTCTGGAATTTTCGTGCACGCCAACCCGGCTCGCCGAATCCAGTTCTTCTTCCCTCATCCTAAAAACAATATTTTGTGCTTCCCAGGTTTCGGGTTCCAGGGTACTTTCATGCAATAGTTCAATAAATTCGTTAATGCAATTCATTAACTCAATGTTGCTTGGATTCTCCCTTAATTGTCTCATTAGAGCATTAAGCCGCTTATCACTTAAGAAACTTAGGGTAACCACGTCCAGATTAACGTCTATTTGTTTAGCCGAATGAATAAGGGCTTTAAAGTTTTTAAGATTAAAATCATCTTCTTTCAATTCATTTCCCAATTTTGTATTTAAAGCCAGCTCTGCCGGAAGTCTTAGCCTGTTAGGCACTTTCATATGAATTTCTCTGAAAGTTTGCAGCAGGGGATAACTGTTTTCATAAACCTGCTGTATCGCACCTTCCGCTCCCTTCAGGTTGTTCTCCATAACCAGATCCATTATGCTTTGTTGTTCATCCCTAAACAAATGCCAAAAGGAATAATTATGGTTCCCAAAGTAGGTATCCATCATATTAAAGATTTCATATACATTTCCTTTCTGGAAAAATTCAGCAACATTATTATGCAGTTCTTCAAGGGCTTCAGCACCCATATAAGGCCTTACCCCTCCAAACAAGTGATGGTCCCCCATGTGTAGCACGGCATAGGAAATATCTACTTTTTCCCAGGTAATGTCTGATCGGAACTCTGTTCTTCCCACAACAAGTTTCTGCTTTCCGGCTTCATAAAAGTGTTGTTCTTTCGTGGTTGCACTAAAGTTATAAAGGCTCACCTCATCAGGGAAATCTTCAAAAAGAGAAGATACCGCATAATGTGCTCCTATACGAATCATATCCAGGGCCATTGGCTTTACATATTTGTCATACGCCACCTTTGCCGATTTAAACTCGGGCATATTGCTGGGGACCTTGTCCAGATATTCTACAAAAGTATCCTCATAATTTTCGCCGCTAATTTCTTCTGCCAGCTGCACTGCTCTTTTTGCATAGAAAATATCCTGCATGGATTCTATCCCGGAAACCTCGTCAAAAAACCAACCGCAACTGGTATACATGAGCATAGCATGATATTGCATTTCCAGAAGTTTGAGCAACTTTACTTTTTCTTCTTCCTTTAAATCCCCACCAAATCGCTGTTTTAAAAATAGCTGGACATTTTCTTCACTGCGGTCCAGGACTACCTGGATATATTTATCCCTAACTTCCCAGGGGCTGGAGGTATATTTCTTCATCTCCTTTTCATAAAGAATGATTAACTGCTCCCGAACCCAGTCAAAGGTTTCCCTTAGCGGGGCTCTCCACTTCTGATTCCAGTCTGCATGCCCCCCAGTGTTACACCCACAATCACTTCTCCAACGTTCTACCCCATGGTAACAGCTCCAGGAGGTGTTCTCAATAATTTCAACTTCGTATTCCGGAGGAAATTTTTCAAGAAATTCTCCATAAATAGTTAGCTCTGCCTCCTCATTTTCTTCAATATAATCAAGACAGTAAGACAGGGCCATTTCACCCAACCTGTGGTGGTGACCATAACTTTCCCCATCTGTGGCTATATGCACCAGCTCCACATTGTCTTCGCCATTAAACTGGCCCTGCAGCCTATTGGCAAATCGTTCTCCATTATCCAGAAGTCCTTCAAAAGCTACTCCCTGAGAAGCAGGACCATCATAAAAAAAGAGAGTGATGGTATTTCCTGAAGGCAGTTTACATAAGTAAGGCCTGCGTGGATCTACTTTGGCATCTGTAGCATCCTGCCATTTTTCATCTCCAATTTTTCGCATTCTTTTTGCCTGATAGGGAGACAAAATGGTAAACTTAATTCCGTGCTTGGCGAGCGTTTCCAAAGTTTCTGTGTTAGCTGCAGTTTCTCCAACCCACATTCCTTCCGGATCACGCCCAAAACGAGATTTAAAATCTTCAATCCCCCATATTACCTGGGTCTCCTTATCTCTCTGGTTTGCCAGGGGCATGATTAGGTGATTATAAGCCTGTGCCAGCGCAGAACCATGCCCAGAAAAACGCTTCATGCTTTCTTTATCTGCCTGTAAAATCCCTTCATAGGTTTCCGGAGCTTCATGTTGCATCCAGGCCAGCAGGGTGGGTCCAATATTAAAACTCATCCAGGCATAATTGTTCATAATATCTCCTATTTTCCCTTCTGAATTTAGAATTCGGGAAGAAGAATTTCTAATGTAACATTCCGCATTAATCCTATGGTTCCAGTCGTGGTAGGGATACGCAGAATCCTGAATCTCAACTTTATTTAACCAGGGATTTTCTCTGGGCGGTTGGTAAAAATGACCATGAATACAAATATATTTTTCTTTCATATTTTTTTATTTGGTAAATATCCTACTGCCTCAGAATTTAAATTTCCACCTGGCAGCTTAAGTAGCTTCAAAAGATAATTATAAATTTATTAAAGAATGTTGATTCCTTAACTTTCACAAATAATTAGGGATTCCGGTGGTATGTTCAAAATTTTATAAATATCGGAGTTTGAAGAAAAATCTGCCGGCCCGCTCCATTCTTTATCTGCTGAAGCCAGGATAATCTTTGCTTTTTCATTAGGAATAGTAAATGCCTGATTTTCTAAACCAAAGTTAAAGTAGATGCTTAAATTCCCTGCAGAGACCGAAAGGAGCTTTTTATCTTCCATGACCTCCGTATGAATTTCTTTTTCTCTGAAATTGCTGAAAACTCCTTTTTTTCGCAAACTAATGAGCTCCTTATAGAACCTGAAAATTACTTCTTTATGCGCTTCCTCCCGGAAGTTCCAGTGAAGCTTGGAACGATTAAAAGTCTCTTCTGACTGTGGGTCTGGAAATTCTCCCTGCTTATGATTAAAATATTCAAATTCCCTTTTGCGACCTTCCTGTACTGCTTTCACCAAATCTGGATCGCCATGGCTTACAAAGTACTGGAAAGGCTGATCTTCTGCAAACTCTTCTCCCATAAAAAGCATAGGAACCAGAGGAGAAGTTAACAGCACCCCAGCTGCCAGCTTTAATTTTTCCAAAGAAACCAGCTTCGTTAGCCTGTCCCCCAACATCCTGTTTCCCACCTGGTCATGATTTTGAATACATCCCACAAATTTATAAGAAGGCAGTTCCCTTGGATTGTTCCCTATTGTTCTTTTTCTAAATTTGGAATAGATACCATCATAAACAAATGCCTGCCGGAAACTCTTGGCCATCTGGTTCAGGTTTCCATAATCTTTATAATATCCATCATTTTCTCCTGTGAGCAAGGTATGCAAGGAATGATGAAAGTCATCCACCCACTGCGCTTCCAGGCCGTAACCCCCATGAGAATAGTTGTCGATGATCCTGGTATCATTAAGATCACTTTCGGCAATTAATACATATTTCCTGCCGGATTCCTCTTCCAGAAGGTCTACCCTTTCGCTAAGTTCTTTTAAGATATGTTTTGCACCACGATCTATAATCTCATGAATAGCATCCAGGCGTAAGCCGTCAAAATGATACTCCTTTAACCACATTATCGCACTACCGAGAAAAAAATTACGCACAGGATCGGAAAATGCATCATCAAAATTAATAGCCTTTCCCCAAGGAGTTTTGTATTTTTCAGTAAAATAAGGACCATATTCTGCAAGATAATTACCTTCAGGCCCCATATGATTATAAACGGCATCAAGAATTACTGCAATCCCTTTTGCATGGCAGGTATCAATAAGTTCTTTTAAAGCTTCGCTGCTACCATAACTTTCCTGCACCGCATAAGGATACACCCCATCATAGCCCCAGTTTCTACCCCCGGGAAATGCCGAAATAGGCATAATTTCTATAGCATTTATACCCAACTCCAATAAATGATCAAGTTTATCCTGAATGCCTTTAAAAGTCCCTGCCTTTGTAAAAGTTCCTACATGAAGTTCATAGATGATAAGTTCTTCCATGCTACGGCCTTTCCAGGCATCATCGTTCCAACTATAAGAATGTTGATTTATTGCCTGGGACCATTGGTGAACTCCTTCAGGCTGATACCTGGAAGCGGGATCTGGAAGTTCTTTTTCACCATCCAGCCGGTATTTATAAAGAATCTCCGGGTTTATTTGATCCAGTACGATACTCCAGTATCCTTTTTCCTGTTGTTCCAGTAACACAGGATCTTTGCTATCCTTAAAAATCAGCTCAACCTTCTTTGCCGAAGGTGCCCATACGGTAAACTCACACTCACCATTTTCATTATATACTGCTCCCGCTTTATGCTCCATAAATCTTCTCAAAAATAAATTCGTTCTAGTCCAAAGCTAGTAATGATAAATTATAATTATTGATGTTTAATAATAATTTAACTAGCCGTTTTAACATGCTTCTTTACCTTTAAAAGAGTTTTGATAAAAAAATTCGTATTTCATGGGCACTCATGGAATATACACTAATTCAGAAATATTATTTTCATGAAGTCAGAAGGGCAAAAAAGAGCGAGTATCAGAAATGTTTCTCCGCAAATAGAATGCGGGAAATTTCAAATAAAAAGGATTGTTAATGAAAGAATAGAAGTTGAGGCAGACATTTTTGGGGACGGGCATGATTTAATAGATGCCGTGCTACTTTACCGGCAGGTTGCAACGGAAGATGAAGAGGAAAGAAACTGGGAAGAGATCCCTATGATTCATGAAGGGAATGATCATTGGTCTTCTGCTTTTGAAGGAACACAACCGGGGATTTATGAATATACCATTGAAGCCTGGATAGATCATTTTTCCACCTGGAAAAGTGACCTTAAAAAGAAAATTGCTGCGCAGCAAAATGTGAACCTGGAAATCCTCATTGGCGCTGAACTTATGGAAAAAGCCCTGGATCATGCCAACGCCTCGCAAAAGAAGCAGTTGCGCAACTGGATAAAACTTCTGCGCGATGAAAATAAACAAGCGGAAGCCCTTGCCAAGGTCTTTGAAGATGCCGTTACCACTGTTATGTATCAAACCAGGCATAGGGAAAGAGCAACCCGTTACCACAAGAACCTGCAGGTTAAAGTAGAAAGGAAAAGAGCGCTATTTAGTGCATGGTACGAGTTTTTCCCCCGTTCTACCGCAGAAAATCCTGGAGAACACGGGACTTTTAAATCTTCTGAAAGAATATTGCCGGAAATTGCCAATATGGGTTTTGATGTTGTTTACCTGCCCCCCATTCATCCTATTGGAATAAGTCACCGAAAAGGGGTGAACAATGCTACAGAAGCCCAACCTGGAGATCCGGGTTCTCCATGGGCCATTGGCTCTGAGGAAGGAGGGCATAAAGCGATCCATCCGGAATTAGGTACTATAGAAGATTTCACCTCTTTCGTTAAAAAAGCTGAAAAAAATGGAATAGAAGTCGCCATAGATTTTGCCATCCAGTGCAGCCCAGATCATCCATACGTAAAAGAACACCCGCAGTGGTTTAAATGGCGGCCGGATGGTACAGTGCAGTATGCTGAAAATCCACCTAAAAAATACCAGGATGTACTGCCCGTAAATTTTGAAACGGAAGACTGGGAAAACCTTTGGAAGGAGTTAAAAAGTGTGGTGGAATACTGGATAGACAAAGGCGTAAAAATCTTTCGGGTAGATAACCCCCATACAAAATCTTTTATTTTCTGGGAATGGCTTATTAAAGAGATCAATGTGAAAAATCCAGAAATCATATTTTTAGCTGAAGCGTTTACAAGGCCCAGAGTTATGGAAGAATTGGGAAAAGTAGGGTTTACGCAATCTTATACCTATTTTACCTGGAGAAACTCAAAGCAGGAATTCCAGGAATACCTTACAGAGCTTACCAAAACAGAACTAAGGGAATACTTCAGGCCAAACTTCTGGCCTAATACCCCAGATATTTTGCCAATTTCGCTGGAACATAAAAGCGAAGCTTCTTTTTTAATAAGAATAATTCTGGCGTCTACACTTTCTTCTAATTATGGAATTTACGGCCCTCTTTTCGAATTCGGCTTAAATGAACCCTATCCCGGGAAAGAAGAATATACACGATCTGAAAAATACGAAATTAAGAATTGGGACTGGTACAGGCCTACCAGAACAAAAGAAGTTATTAGCCAGCTAAACAGCATCAGGAATGAAAATCCTGCGCTTCAATCCACCTATAACATCACTTTTGCTGAAACAGATAATGACCAGATTTTATCTTATTGTAAAGTAGATAAACGTAGCGGGAATAAACTGCTGGTCGTTGTTAACCTTGATCCGGACCATACCCAGTCCGGATGGGTAAAAGTGCCGCTGCAGGAACTGGAACTCAGGGGACATGAACCTTTTGCCGTTGTAGATCTTCTTACCGCTTCCAGGTATATATGGCAAAATGAATGGAACTACGTGGAGCTGCATCCACATGCGCAACCTGCACATATCCTACGCGTTGAAAATATGAATGAGAGATAAAATCCAAATATAATTATGAGTAACCCTATTAATATTGATGATAACCTGCATTGGTATAAAGATGCGGTAATATATGAATTGCATATAAAAGCTTTCTTTGATAGTGATGGAGACGGAATTGGAGACTTCCAGGGCCTGCTTCAAAAACTAGACTATCTTGAAGATCTTGGAGTAACTGCTATTTGGCTTTTGCCTTTTTATCCTTCGCCACTAAAAGATGACGGGTATGATATTGCAGATTATTACAACATCAACCCCTCCTACGGTGACGTGAAAGTTTTTAAGAAGTTAATTAAGGAGGCACACAAACGCGGACTTAAGGTTATTACCGAGCTGGTTATTAATCACACTTCAGATCAGCATCCATGGTTTCAAAGAGCCAGAAGGGCCCCTGCAGATTCAGATTATCGCAACTATTATGTATGGAGCGACGATCCGCAGAAATATAAAGACGCAAGGATTATTTTTACAGATACTGAACCATCGAACTGGACCTGGGATCCCGTGGCAAAAGCTTACTTCTGGCACCGTTTCTTTTCTCACCAGCCAGACCTTAATTTCGACAATCCGCAAGTACAACAGGAAGTCTTTAAGATCATGGATTACTGGTGTAAAATGGGAGTAGATGGTTTTAGGCTGGATGCGGTGCCTTATTTGTTTGAAAGAGAAAACACCAACTGTGAGAATTTACCACAAACGCATGAATTTCTAAAAAAATTAAGAGCACATATAGATAAAAATTACGATAATAAGCTTCTTTTGGCTGAAGCAAATATGTGGCCGGAAGATTCCGCAGCCTATTTTGGCGATGGAGATGAATGTCATATGAATTATCATTTCCCCATCATGCCCAGGATGTTCATGGCAGTAAAAATGGAAGACCGTTATCCAATTATAGATATTATAGACCAGACTCCCGATATTCCAAATACCTGCCAATGGGCAATTTTCCTCAGGAACCATGACGAGTTAACGCTGGAAATGGTGACCGATGAGGAAAGGGATTATATGTATAAAGTTTACACCAAAGATCCCCAGGCCAAAATTAACGTAGGCATCCGCCACCGTCTGGCACCTTTGCTGGAGAATAACCGCAATAAAATTGAATTGATGAATGTGTTGCTGTTCTCTCTTCCCGGCACTCCTGTAATATATTATGGTGACGAAATTGGGATGGGAGATAACTTTTACCTGGGAGACCGGGATGGGGTAAGAACACCCATGCAATGGACGGCTGACAGAAATGCGGGTTTTTCTTCAGCAAACCCTCAAAGGCTTTATTTACCGGCTATTATTGACCCGGAATATAAATATGAAGCCGTAAATGTAGAAGCCCAGCAGATGAACTCCTCTTCCCTGCTCTGGTGGATGAAGCGGATTATTGGAATGAGAAAAAGGTTTAAAGCTTTTGGAAGAGGTGATATTAATTTCCTCTCTCCTTCAAATTCTAAGATAATAGCCTATACCCGTACCTATGAGGAGGAAGATATATTGGTGCTTGGAAACCTTTCCAGGTTTCCACAGGCAGCAGAGTTGGAGCTTGAGGGATATGAAGGCTATACCCCAATTGAAGTGTTTAGCCATAATAAATTTCCAAGGATTTCTGAAAAGCCATACCTTTTTACCATGGGGCCCCACGGCTATTACTGGTTTGTACTGGAGAAAGACAGGGAACAGAGTGAAAAAGCTGATGTTCCTGCACTAAAAGTAAAGGAATGGAGTGAATTGCTCCAAATGAAAGTGCAGACAAAACTGGAAACAAAGGTTTTACCCGTTTATCTTAACTCCTGCAGGTGGTTTGGTGGAAAATCCCGGGTGATCCAGAATATTTCTGTAAACAACAAAATAGATATTCCCGTAAAAGAGCTGCCTGCAACACTTATAACTATTGAAATTAACTATAATGATGGCCTTCCGGAAGTGTACCAGCTTCCAATGGCTTTCGTGCCTTATCATAAAGAAGAAGAGATTAGGGAGATTCCCGAAAAAGCGGTAATTACACGCCTTACGGTGGGAAAAGAAGAAGGTGTTCTCTTCGATGCTGTTTATAATGAGGAGTTTAGAAATAATATTTTCAACAATATCAGGAAAAATAAAAAATTGGGCAGTGGCAAGAAAAGCCTTAATTTTTATCATGGAGATGAAGAAATAAGAATAGATTCGGAAACCCTGAGTTCTAAAATTCTGAATGCCGAACAAAGCAATACTTCATTAATTTTTGATAACAAATATTTCCTTAAACTCTACAGGAAGCTCGATAATACCATAAACCCGGATCTGGAGATCACCAGGTATCTTTCAGAAAAAACAGATTATGAAAATGCTCCTAGGTTTCGAGGTGCGCTGGAACTAAAATCCGGAGCGCGAAATATAATTGTGCTGGGGATGATGCAGGATTTAATTCCCAATCAGGGAGATGCGTGGGATTATACCAAAGATGCCATAAACCGGTACTATGAGAATGTAATGACGCGGTCTAAAGAAATTAAACTGCTCCCTGCGAAACAGGATCTTACCATACCTTTAAGTTTCAAAGAAATCCCAAAGGATATGCAGGATCTTATGGGAGCAATTTTTCCGGAACGCATCTCATTGTTAGGAAAACGCACTGCTGAAATGCATAAAGCACTGGCGGCACATCCTGAAGAAGAAGATTTTGAACATGAAGAATTTTCGCTTCACTATCAGCGTTCCCTGTTCTCTTCTTTACAATCCTTAACGCGCAATAGCTTTACCAATCTTCAGAAGAATTTAAAGAATCTTCCGGACGAAGTGAAAGCTGAGGCTAAGGAAGTTCTGGATATGAAGAGCGACGTGCTCAAGTGCTTTAAACGGGTTTTTGCACATAAGATCCCGGTAATGAAAATAAGAACGCATGGCGATTATCATCTTGGCCAGGTTCTTTGGACAGGTAAAGATTTTATCATTATAGATTTTGAAGGCGAACCTGCCCGTGCGTTTAGTGAAAGAAGGCTAAAAAGATCTGCTCTGCGGGATGTTGCCGGAATGGTGAGATCCTTTCATTACGCTGCGTACAGCACCATAATGGAACCGGAATTTGACCAGCAAAGAAGAGATGGTGATTTGGAGGACTGGGCAGAATCCTGGTATTACTATGTTACCAGATTATATTTAAAGGGATATTCTAAAAATGTTGGAAAGAACAAGTTTATCCCGGAAGATCAGGAAGATTATGATGTCCTGATGGATACTTTTCTGCTTGAAAAAGCAGTATACGAACTTAATTACGAACTAAATAACCGTCCCGGCTGGGTATTAATTCCATTGCGGGGCATAAAATCAATAATAGGGAGGTACAGAGATGGCAAAGAAAGAAAATAAAACTACAGATAAAGACAAAAAAATAACTTCAAAAGCTAAAACCGGAACAGCAAAATCTGCCAAAGCTAAGGATACTTCAGGTGAAGTAAAAGGGCTCAAAGGAGTTGGCGAAAAGAAACCAACAACTACGGCTGCAAAGCAAAAGACCGGCACAAAAGAAAAAGCCGCTTCCAAAGCAACTGGAACAAAAAAGGATGCTTCTTCGGCAAAACAGATTATTACCGGAAGCAAAAAGGTTCCCAAAACAAAAAAAACAGGAGCTGGTAAAACCACGGCTTCAGAGAAAAAGCCTCCTGCTAAAAAGGCTTCAGCGAAAAAAGCAGCAAAGCCTAAAACGAGTACATCTAAGGGAAAATCTTCATCTGCTGTAGAAAGTGTTTCTTCAGCCGTAAAAGGAGTTACAGACAAAATTATTCCAGATGAAGAAACCCAGGATAAAATTACGAAAACCGCCAAAGATATTCTTCCGGAAAAGAAAACCGTGAGAAAAACCGTAAAGAAGGCGGTGGATAAAGTACTGCCTGAAGAGGATTCCAAAAAGGAAGAAATAGCAGCTGGTGGAGAATCTCCTGCGGAAATGCCGGAGTGGTTTTCTTTATTTTCAGACTATGATGTGCATCTTTTTAAAGAAGGTAAACATTATCATTTATATAAAAAGTTTGGTTCTCATGCAGTTCAACATAAAGGAAAAGAGGGGATATACTTCGCCGTATGGGCACCTAATGCTGAAAAAGTTTCTGTAATAGGAGATTTTAACGGCTGGGACCGCGGCAAGAATCCAATGAATGTGCGTTTTGACCATTCAGGAATTTGGGAAGTTTTTATTCCTGAAGCAAAAAATGGCAGCCTTTACAAATATTTTATAAAGTCTAATAACGGCTATGAGGCAGAAAAAGGCGATCCTTACGCCTTCCGTTGGGAAACTCCTCCCCAAACCGCTTCTGTGGTATGGGACATAGAAAACTCCTGGGAAGATAAGGACTGGATGGAACAGCGCAGTAAAAACGCACAGAAGAGCAAACCTGTTTCTGTGTATGAATTGCATGTAGGTTCCTGGAAGCGAAAACCTGAAGAAGAGAACAGATCATTAACTTATAGGGAGCTTGCTGAAGATTTACCGGCTTATTTAAGCGAAGTAGGCTTTACGCATGTGGAATTTATGCCGGTAATGGAGCATCCTTTCTTTGGATCCTGGGGTTACCAGGTAACTGGATATTTTGCGCCCTCCAGCAGGTATGGTAGTCCACAGGATTTTATGTTTCTGGTAGAATCCTTACATAAAGCAGGAATAGGCGTTATCCTGGATTGGGTGCCTTCGCATTTTCCTTCAGATTTGCACGGCCTGCACTATTTTGACGGAACTTTTCTATACGAGCATGCAGATCCTAGAAAGGGCTTCCATCCAGACTGGCAAAGCTATATCTTTAATTACGGAAGGAATGAAGTTCGCTCCTTTCTAATAAGCAATGCCTTATTCTGGATAGATAAATTTCACGCAGACGGTTTACGTGTAGATGCTGTGGCCTCTATGCTGTACCTGGATTATTCCAGGAAACACGGAGAGTGGGAACCAAATGAATTTGGCGGTAATGAAAACCTGGAGGCCATAAGTTTTCTGAAGGAATTTAATGAAGTGGTTTATGGGGAATACCCAGATATTATGACTATTGCTGAAGAATCCACAGCCTGGCCTATGGTTTCCAAACCTACTTACATTGGCGGACTTGGTTTTGGAATGAAATGGATGATGGGTTGGATGCACGATACGCTGGAATATTTTCAGAAAGACCCTATTCACAGGAAGCATCATCAAAATACGATTACCTTTAGTACCAATTATGCATTCACTGAAAATTTTATGCTTCCGCTATCGCATGATGAAGTGGTCTATGGAAAGCAGGCGATTTTTAATAAAATGCCCGGAGACGACTGGAATAAATATGCCAATTTGAGGAGTTTGTACGCCTATATGTATGCTCATCCCGGCACGAAATTGCTGTTTATGGGAGCTGAATTTGCCCAAAAAACAGAGTGGAACCATGATTCCAGTCTGGACTGGCACGAAACTGAAAATGAACCAAATAAGAAAATACAGGCCACTCTTCAGGCATTAAATAAAATCTACAAAGAAGAGCCCGCCCTGTATGAAAAAGCCTTTGAAAGCGAAGGTTTTGAATGGATTGATATTAACGATTCAGAAAATAGTATTATTAGCTTCTTCAGAAAAGGAGAGAATGAAAAAGATAATGTAATGGTGGTGTGTAACCTCACTCCCGTACCAAGGGAAAATTACCGTATTGGTGTAGCTTCCAAAGGAAAATGGTACGAAATTCTAAATACAGATGACGAGCAGTTTGGAGGAAGCAATGTAGGAAATAGAGAAGATGTAGAGGCAAAAGCTTTACCTGCACATGGAAAAGACTATTCTATTGCTTTAACCCTCCCTCCTATGGGTGTAATTTATCTGAAGAAAAGATAATTTACTAAATATTAGCTTTAAGAAAAGAAAGTCGTTTACTAAATAGGTAAACGGCTTTTTTTATATGGTTAATTTAAATTATAAAAACTGCTGAAAATTACCAAAGCCCTGAGAAATAGAATTCTGAATCTATCATCGAAGGTTTATAAGACACTATCCCGTAAAGTGTGTAAGTTTTAAATAAAGGGGTTTGGCTTTATTACTTAAAGTCGAACCCTTTCTTCAT
>NZ_JBGFSM010000010.1:120270-151087 GCF_041679265.1 Autumnicola aciditolerans | reverse complement strand
TAATAAAAAACCTCCAGATAATCAAAAGTTAAGAACTAATAATGAAAAAAGCTGCCTCAAATTAATGAGACAGCTTCGCTTATGCTGTTATCTCTCCCTACTACTCAGCAGATTTCATATTCATATCATCAATCATTTTGTTCACTTCATTCCTGATTTCTTCCCGCACCTGCGGATCTTCCACTTCCTCTAACGCGTCCCTGAAATTATCCAGGGCATCTTCAATATCATCACCTGCCTCGCCAAGATCATCTGAAGCATCTTCAAGATTATCTGCTCTATCTTCCAGCGCATCAGACCGTTCTTCCAGCTGGTCTTCAAGCTTATCGCCCTTCTCATCTCCGCAGGAATAAACTGGTAGAGTTAACAAGGCCAATAATGCTATTTTTAGAAAATTCTTTTTCATAATGTAAATTTTGGTTCACCATCAAAATAGTATTTTCAAGACCTGGTTATACCAATATTGTGTTAAAGTAGCTGATTTTAAGGAAGTTTTGGTGTTTTCTATGATTTAATGGTATATCCTGATGAATATGCAAATTTATTCCTGCTCATTCCCATAGGTATCATATTCCGGGTAAAGAAAATTGTTGTAAGGAAACCTGGTAATATGAATTTTTCGCACCGCCTCGTAAACCTTTTTTCTGAAGTGTTCCATATTTTCTTTTTCTAAGGCTGAAATAAACAAAACATCGTCTCCCAACCTGTTCATCCAGGTTCTTTTCCAATCGGCCAGGGTATTATGTGCCGAAGTTTTTTCAGTAACAAGGTCATCTTCTGCGATTACCTCCGGCTCATACTGGTCAATTTTATTGAATACCATTATGGTAGGCTTATCAGCACTTTTGATTTCATCCAGGATCTGGTTAACAGAATCTATATGTTCTTCAAAATTAGCATGAGAAATATCCACAACATGCAGCAATAGGTCTGCTTCGCGCACCTCATCTAGGGTTCCTTTAAAAGATTCTACAAGCTGTGTGGGCAGTTTGCGAATAAATCCAACCGTATCTGTGAGCAAAAATGGCAAATTGCGTATCACCACTTTGCGCACGGTGGTATCCAGTGTCGCGAAAAGTTTATTTTCAGCAAAAACCTCGCTTTTACTAATCACATTCATCAAGGTAGATTTGCCCACATTGGTGTATCCCACCAAGGCCACTCTTACCAACTGGCCCCTGTTGCCGCGCTGCACCTCCATTTGCTTGTCTATGGTGGCAATCTTCTTCTTGAGAAGGGCAACTTTATCGCGCACAATTCGGCGGTCAGTTTCTATTTCTGTTTCCCCGGGGCCCCTCATCCCGATACCTCCACGCTGGCGCTCAAGGTGCGTCCACATTCCCGCGAGCCTGGGCAGCAAATATTCGTATTGGGCAAGTTCCACCTGTGTCCTGGCGTAACTGGTTTGTGCCCTTTGTGCAAAGATATCCAGGATAAGATTGGTCCTGTCCAGCACCTTACACTTCAGGATTTTCTCTATATTTTTTTGCTGTGCGGGAGAAAGTTCATCATCAAAAATGGCCGTACCAATTTCATTTTCCTCCACAAACTGTCTTACATCATTCATCTTTCCTGAACCGATAAAGGTTTTGGGATCTGGACGGTCCATCTTTTGCGTGAAGCGCTTCAACACTTCGCCCCCGGCCGTATAAGTAAGGAATTCCAGCTCATCAAGATATTCCTCCAGCTTTTCTTCGCCCTGTTCTTTGGTAACTATCCCTATAAGAACTGTCTTTTCGTATTGTAAATCGGTTTTTTCAATCATAAACGCAAAGTTACATAATAGGGAAGAATTAAGATTTTTGTTCCAAATAAATAATTCTTAAAATACCGGGAGTACTTAAGTAATATGGGCTGCAGAACTACATCTTTATTTCTCTCCTTTCAAAATATTAGGCGGGAGCATTATCATAAATGATTACTTCTTTGGGCTCAACAATAAGCATCAGCGATTATCAAGGAAACCCTTTCAAAGAAGCCAGTATTTATTGATTTCTATGAAAACCCTGTTATTAAGGCACATTTTTCCTACATTTATACGGAAAAATAATAATTCTATGAAAAAGATCATCCTGCTCCTTTTGGGGGTTTTCAGCATTCAAAATGCCGCTGCACAAATAGATTTTCCACAAAATGAAGTAAAGCTTAATATCGCAAATACCATTGCTATTGCTTCGGTAGAGCTGGGTTACGAATTATTTATGGACAACAACCAGTCTATAGATTTTGGTTTGTTGTTAAATGACCGTATGAATTATCAATCAGAGAAAGGTTCCCGTAATTTTAAAACCAATAGTTTTAAGATTGGCTACAATTTTTATTTTGGAACAGAGAATTCCGGTTCAGGCTTATATGCGAATCCTTTTGCGAAATTACGCACCGGGGAATTTTCTGAAATCGTGAGTGTAGACGGTGAAGATGTAAAACGAACCACAGATATGTCTGCCTTTATTATTGGTATTGGTGGCGGTTATAAATGGAATTTTAACGACACTTTTGTAATAGGCCCATTTGCAAATCTGGGCCGTAACTTCAGCAATGAAGTGAAAGACCGTTTTTCAGCCATAGAAGTGAATGCCGGCTTAAGTGTGGGATATCGTTTCTAAACATACCATCAGAAGAATAATTTTCAGTAAAAATTTAAACGATGATCTCCAGGCACTGGACAGGACTTTTAAAACCTGAAGAAACAGAAAATTACCTCAGCTATCTCACCGGGGAAGTAATCCCGCACCTGGAAAAACTGGATGGTTTTCTAGGAGCAGGTATTAAAAAGAGAAAATTAGAGAATGGTGTAGAATTTGTCTTTATCTCCAATTGGGCTTCTATGGAAGCTATTAAAGCTTTTGCTGGAGTAAATATTGAAGTGGCCGTAGTTGCCGAAAAAGCACAAAATATGATGCTGGACTTTGATAAAGAAGTGCGGCACTATGAAAATGTAAATTATTAAGAAATAATGAAGATAGAAAAACCGGAAACAATCTTCAGCTTCCGGTTTTTTATACTTCTTATTCCCACATTGGGACGTATCTTTGAAATTCTCAGGCTCACTTTATAAAAACTTTTTCCCTTCAATCAGAGTATTTCAACTGGCAGTTTTACCTATAAAAGCAATTTGCCAGGAAATAGCTATGATGCCGCAGCATCCTTCCAGACCTTGTAGGCAGCAAGATCCTTTTCAATTAAATTAAGGCAAAAAGCAATCACTGCCGCGTCATCCAAATAGCCTATAACGGGAATAAAATCTGGTATAAGATCAATAGGAGAAAGCACATAAAGTAAAGCTCCGCCTATAGAAGCGATAATATTCCAGGGGATCTCGCGATAACTGCCATTGGCATAATCTCTTAACAGTGAAAATAAGATCCTAACATCATCTACATACCTGCTGAGCTTTCCTTTGCTCTCAAACTTGGATTTTATTTTTTCTTCTTTTTCCTGAATTTTATCAAGATCTTCTTCCTGGAATTCACTCTGATTTTTGTTATGCGCTTCTTCGGCTTTTTCTTTAGAAAATATGCTCATGTCTTAGTGGATTTATTAAGTTCTGTTACAAATTCTAAAATAGCAATTTTATTATAGAATAAGATTGCACCATTGTGAATGTTGCCCTATAACATTCTTAAGAATGCGTTAAATGTGAAATGAGCTTATGGTGTTGCGGAAATTTTTTCTGTAACTCTTTCCTTTCACCTAATATAAAATCTTCAAAATCAAATCCGGGAGAAACCGTACAACCCACCAGGGTGTAAGAATCTTCTTCAGCTACTGTGGCCGCAAACCAATAGCCCCCGGGCACTACAAACTGCGGCACCTCTCCCGCAGAGAAATTTTTGCCAATTATAACTTCTGAATGTTCTCCTTCTTCTGAAATGAGGTGCAGGCGTATTGGGGCACCATCGTAAAAGTGCCATATTTCATCCTGCTTAATTTTATGAAATGCTGAAAAAGTACTGGATGTCAGCAGGAAATAAATACAGGTCGAAAAATTCCTCTTACTATCAAAGCCGGGCAAATGAGCTTCTTCAATTTCTTCTTTGCTCCTGTAGGTTTCACGAAAATATCCACCTTCAGGATGAGGCTTTAAATCTAATTTCTTTATGATTTCCCTGGCTTCTCTGGTATTTTTCATTGCGTAAATTAATAATCCGTTTGTAAGTAAAAGCAAATTTTCAGGTAGATATGCTCATCAAATATAAAAGGCTTTTGAAGATTCCGGAAACTCTAAGGCCTTTCATTTATCTATGCCTTATTATTTTAAAATTTTAATCCTATATCCTACATTTACTTCAGAATAGAATGAATTATGAAAGACCTGCACTACCAATTAAGCAATTATAAAATTTCAAACGATCCACATCTTCTGGATGAACAAAATCACCTTTCAGATAAGGTTAGAGCAATACTTGAAGAAATACATACAGATGTTTTTAAGGGTCGCAAATATCTCCTTAAAAAACTCCCGCGCCTTATAGAGCAATATCCAAAAGTGCCGGTTTTTAAGAATCTTTTAGCCACCGTACATCAAAAAAGAGGAGAAACAGGCCAGGCGTTTAAGGCCAACCGCTGGCTGGTAAAAGAGCACCCGGATTACCTTTTTGGAAAACTGAACCTTGCCGCAGAATATTTTGAAAATGAAGAATATGAAAGGATGCCGGAAGTTTTAGGAGAAACCTTAGAATTAAAAGCGCTCTATCCGCATCGCGAAGCGTTTCATATTGAAGAATTTATTGGGTTTTACCAGCTGGCTGTTTTGTACTTTTTATACCAGGACGATATAGAGCAGGCAGAAATACGCTTAGCAGCAATGAAAGAAGTTGCTCCAGATCATGTTAAAACAAAGCAGGCAGAAGAACGTTACACGCACCATATCTATATTAAAGCGGCTGAAAGAAAGGCAGAACAATCTAATCGTGTTCCCGTGGTACCAAACACGCGATCGGAAATACAAACAACCATGCCGCCTTCTTTTCATTTCCCCCTGCAAATGGAATGGCTTTATGAAGAGGATTATGATTTCCCAAAACACAAACTGGAAAAAATTCTTGAACTTGAGCGAAAACCGCTTATAGAAGATTTACAAAAAGTGCTGCAAGACAGCATTGTGCGCCACGATTATTTTGAAGAAAATTATGACGGGGAAGATTTTCAGCTCTTCCCTATTCACGCCACTTTGTTACTCGTAGAATTAAAGGCGGAGGAGAGCCTGGAAAGTTTTTTAGAGCTTTTAAAACAGGATGCAGATTTTATTGAAATCTGGTTTGGCGATCTCATTAATGAGGTTGTAAAAGCTGTGGTACTCGAAATGGGTGAAAGCCATATGGAAGAGCTTTTTAATTTTTTAAAACTCCCTAACCTTTACAGTTTTGCCAAATCTCATATTTCTGAAGCTATAATAACGCTCTTGTCTCAAAAGCCCGAGTTAAAGAATCAAATCCTGCAAAAATACAGGGATCTTTTACATTTTTACATTAAAAAAGACACCGATGTAAATTACGCCGATTCCACCGCCTATGCGCTCGTCATTTCAGATTGCATGGAAGCCGGCTTCAAAGAACTTTTGCCTGAAATTGAACAACTTTATAAGCAGGACCTGGTTGCACTGGATGTTAATGGGAATTTTGAAAAAGTTGAAGAGCATATCCAGCAGCCCAATTTCAAGACAATTGGCTTAAAATTTGCCAAAGCCGATATTTTTGAGAAATACCAAATATGGAAAGAGGACTATGAGAATTATCTCAAAAAAGAATTTGAAGATTTAGATCTTGATGCTGAAGCAATGGATCTATTGAATAATGACTTCAATTTTTACGAAGATGATGAGGATGATTTCTTTCTTAATGATTCTGATGAAGATAACGACGATTTTTACTACCGAAATGAACCTTTGCGCAAAGAAAAAGAGCCGGGCCGCAATGATCCATGCCCCTGCGGAAGTGGTAAAAAATACAAGAAATGCTGCATGAATAAAAAGTAAAAATTCCTTTAAATTAGAAGGCACTCATTAATCGAGGTTTCACCAAAAAAGCGGCATAGCAGAACTACAGGTTGCGCTGATTCTTAAATACGCATTTAGAGACGTGTTACTGAAACCTGTTTAGCCTTTTTTGCAAAGCCCGCCATTGGTAATATTTTTTACCTGCCGCGATAGTCTGGCTACAATTTTACAGGATTCAAGCTTTACATAATTTCTTCTACTTTAACTCGAAATTGTAAAACATTGGTCCAGATAGCTTTTAAGGTAGAAGAGAAATATTAAGGTGATTATTATGGAAATACCTAGTATCTTAAGTTCTTTAATAAACTCCCTCTTTGCCTTCATCTTTATTTGAGCCAGGACTTTCTTTAATTCGCTCTCCTTAATTTTTTCATAGTTTAAACCATCATTTCTAACTTTATCTATGTAGATATTTTCTCTAATATCCTCTTTAAACTTTGGACGGTTAGAATATAGTAATGATTTGTTATGTTCGTGAAGGCTTTTAACCCCTCTGTCCACAGACATCTTTAGTAATTTCTTAAAAGGAATAGATTTCCTTAAGTTAAGAAATTTATTTGTAAAGCTTATTAAATAATAAACTTTTGCGCCTAGATAAAATTTGGCAAGTGAATTCTATTCCATATAATTAAGCTACATTTTTCACCCAAACGCCTGCAGTTACACGCTTCTTTAAACAAGAAGGTTTTATCCCATTTCTCAATACTTATACTCAATACTAATTACTCAGTACTCATTACTAACAGCTACAAGTCAAATTTAATTCCCTGCGCCAGGGGCAATTCGGTAGTGTAATTTATGGTATTGGTTTGCCTTCGCATATAAACTTTCCAGGCATCAGAACCCGATTCCCGGCCGCCGCCGGTTTCTTTCTCTCCACCAAAAGCACCGCCAATTTCAGCGCCCGAGGTTCCTATATTCACATTGGCAATCCCGCAATCTGAACCTTCTACAGAAAGGAATCTTTCTGCCTCTCTTAAATTATTGGTCATAATTGCTGAAGAAAGCCCTTGTTTCACCCCATTCTGGATGGCGATGGCATTTTCCAGGTCGCCGGTATATTTCAGCAGGTAAAGCACCGGAGCGAAAGTTTCCTGCTGAACGATTTTAAATTCATTTCTGGCCTCGGCAATGGCAGGCTTTACGTAGCAGCCGCTTTCGTATCCTTCTCCTTCCAGTACTCCGCCTTCCACGAGAATAGTCCCTCCTTCTTCCACCACTTTTTCTAAAGCCCGTTGGTAGTTTTTTACGGCATCTTTATCTATTAAAGGCCCCACATGGTTTTTTTCATCCAGCGGATTTCCAATTCGTATTTGTTTATAAGCATTCACAATGGCGTCTTTTACCTTCTCATAAACCTCTTCATGAACAATAAGCCTTCGGGTAGAAGTACAACGTTGCCCGCAGGTTCCCACCGCTCCAAAAACGGCCCCTATCACGGTATTTTTAATGTTGGCATCGGGAGTTACAATAATCGCATTGTTGCCCCCAAGTTCCAGTAAAGATTTCCCTAATCTCGCCGCCACTGCCTGGGCCACTATTTTCCCCATTCTTATGGAACCGGTAGCCGAAACCAACGGCACCCGTTCATCTTTTGTTATAAATTCTCCAACTTTAGCATCTCCCGTAATAAGGGAAGAAATTCCCGCCGGCACTCCGTTTTCTTTAAAAACCCTTGCCGCAATGTTCTGGCAGGCAACAGAAGTGAGCGGAGTTTTTTCAGATCCTTTCCAGATGCAGGCATCACCACAAACCCATGCCAGCGCGGTATTCCAGCTCCAAACCGCCACAGGAAAGTTAAAAGCAGAGATCACTCCAACAACACCCAGCGGGTGATATTGCTCGTACATCCTGTGCCCGGGCCGCTCGCTATGCATGGTAAAGCCATGTAATTGTCGCGACAGCCCTACCGCAAAATCACAGATATCTATCATTTCCTGGACTTCCCCCAAACCTTCCTGGTAAGATTTCCCCATTTCGTAAGAAACCAGTTTTCCCAGCGGCTCCTTCAGCCTTCGCAGCTCATCGTTAAACTGGCGTAGCACTTCGCCGCGCCTTGGTGATGGCCATGTACGCCATTCCTTAAATCCCGCCTCTGCCATGGTAATTACCTTTTTGTAATCTTCTTTGGTGGTGGCTTTAACTTTACCTATCAGCTCGCCGTCAACCGGCGAGTAAGAGGCGATTTCTTCCCCACCGCCAAACCAGTCCTCGCCGGTAGAAGTTCCATTATTATTCTCAGAAAGCCCCAGTTCCTTAAGCGCCTGGGAAATCCCAAATTGTTCAGCTATTTTGTTCATTTTTGTGTGGTATTTTAATTTAATGCAGGTCGAAAATATGAAAATTTCAGCCGTTATTCCTCTTCAGCAACAAAACGGCGGTCCACCGGCATTACTTCCCCGCAATGATCACAGGTACGCAATTCCCTGCTTTCATAAAAGTGTTTAAAATGCTTTAAAAAGTCTTTTTCAATATCATTTAACGGGAAATAAACTTCGTACAATTTATGATTACAATTATCGCAAAACCATAAAAGTCCGTCATTCCCTCCTTCATTTATGCGTTTCCGCTCCACTACCAGGCCTATGGAACCCTCTTTGCGCACCGGCGAATGCGGCACTTTTGCAGGATGCAGGTACATGTCTCCCGGGCCTAACTGCATGGTTTTTTTTTCACCGTTTTCCTGCACATGCACCTCAATATTCCCTTCCAGCTGATAAAAAAGCTCTTCGGTTTCGTTATAATGATAGTCTTTACGGGCATTCGGGCCCGCCACCACCATCACAATGTAATCGCCAGATTCTTTATATAAATTCTTATTCCCCACCGGCGGCTTTAAGGTATCACGGTTTTCATCCAGCCAATTATTTAGGTTAAAAGGTTTTTTTATAGCCATTTTTGATATTTTTTGTTCCCTAAAATTAAGCAATCCCAATAAGAAATTCATTATCCAGGCCAATAATGCTTATGGCGCCTGCGGGACACCGCGCTTTCCGCTGCAAGTACGCGCCGCAAAAAAGCGGCTGCGGGCTTTACGCTACAATCGCTGGCGCAAAATTTGGGTAGCAAAGAATTTTTATAGCTTAAGGCTATAGGCTGTAAGCTTTACCATTTTAAGCTTAATACGCTTTTCTCTAACCTCTCCCGCAGAACACGCAGATTTCCGCAGAAGAAATTTTTCATAGTTTTCATTTCTCTCTTCATACTTCAAAAACTCTTGGTTTAGATGGCTTTAAGCTCTAAGCCAGAAGCCTTCCCGCAGTAGCATTTCAGCTTTAACATGCTTCTTATAACTATTAAGCTTTTTCACTTTACACCTGCTTTTTGATGTTATATAGAATTTGGCTTTTATGGTCAACCTATATCAGGGACATAAACCTATTTACTATTCACCATTCACAATTCGCAATTAACTCCCTTTTTCACTAACTTTCCCGCTATCCTGAAATTTCCAAATTTCAGCTACTAACAAAAAAACTCAATATGAAAAAACTCGTCCTGCTCTTCACCTTTTGTCTTTTTTTAGCCTGTAACCAAAATTCCTCTTCCGAAGCAACAAAGCCTTCCGAAGTAAATTCAGAAAAAACCGCCAATGATTCTATTCCCAATTTCGGAATTGTAATTCACGGCGGCGCGGGCACGATTTTAAAAGAAAATATGACCGATTCCCTGGAGCAGGCCTATCGCGAAAAACTTGAGGAAGCGATAAGAACCGGGCATAAAATCCTGGCAAATGGCGGTACTGCCGTAGAGGCGGTGCGAAAAACCATAAATGTGATGGAAAACTCGCCGCTTTTCAACTCCGGCAAAGGTGCGGTTTTTACCAATGAAGAAACCAATGAGCTGGACGCTTCCATAATGGATGGCAAAACCCTGAATGCCGGCGCGGTGGCGGGAGTTTCTATAGTTAAAAATCCCATAGACCTGGCCTACGAAGTTATGGTGCATTCAGAACACGTGCTCCTGGCGGGGAAAGGCGCAGAACGTTTCGCTAAAGAACAGGGCCTGGAAATTGTTGACCCTTCTTACTTCTATACCCAAAACAGGTTCCGGAGCCTGCAACGGGTAAAAGAAAAGGAAAAAGCAGAGGCCGGTAACAAAATGGCATTCTACGATCCCTATATTAAAGATTCCAAATTTGGAACGGTAGGTTGCGCCGCGCTGGACAAAAATGGAAATCTTGCTGCAGGCACTTCTACAGGTGGCATGACCAACAAAAAATATAACCGCATAGGGGATTCTCCAATTATTGGCGCGGGTACTTATGCCAACAATAAAACCTGCGCGGTATCCGGTACCGGTTGGGGGGAGTTTTTTATACGTGGCGTGGTGGCTTATGATATTTCAGCACTTATGGAATACAAAGGCTTAAATTTACAGGAAGCAGCGAGCAAGGTGATCCAGGAAAAAAATCCCGAATTAGGCGGAAACGGTGGAATAATTGCCATAGACCATGAGGGGAACGTGGCTATGGAATTTAATACTGCCGGCATGTACCGGGCGAAAATGAACAAAAACGGGGAGCTGGAAATTGGGATTTATGGAGAATAATTTTCTTTTCCCCTGTTAAATGATATAAAAGCGGAAACTTTGTAACAATCACCATAATTTTATTACTCATCTTATAAATAGTATTATGAGCAAAATAACAAAACCAAAATCCCTGACCCTGATTTCTTCAGGAATGTTTATAATTGCGCTATCACAAATCCTTTCACATTATATTGAATTACCAGATTTTTTACAGGGCTTGTTAATGGGAATAGGAATTGCACTCTTGCTCTTAGCAGTATCTTTAGGTAAATTTAAACCTGCTCGGTAACAATATTTAGGACTTTACTCAAAAAATGGAAATTTGGAGGATTCCTTTTTTCGTAGGGAGTATAGAGTAAAATCGATTTCTTAGTCGGACATCTTTAACATAGAATTAGGCCTGGAAAATAGCCTTTTCAAAAAGTAGCTTTTACTTTTAGAAGTATAAAAATCCTGATTTTCATGAAACAACGGATTCTTCTAACCATAATTCTATGTGTTTTTCTGATTCCCTTTAGCCATAGCCAGGAATTAACAAGAGCACAGATTGATGATACCATAGCCAGCATTCCTTCTTTTTCCATTCATAAAAATAATTATTTTATTACCGGGGTTCCTGTAAATGAAGGTATTTCTAAACAAACCGCAGATGTAAAATACCAGATTAGTTTTAAACAACTGCTAACCCGTAAAACCCTTCCCTGGGACTCTTATTTATTTCTTACATATACCCAAACCGCCTTTTGGAATGTGTATGCCAAGTCCAGCCCATTCCAGGAAATCAATTTTAATCCAGGCATTGGTTTGGGTAAGCCCATTTACAATAAAGACGAAAAATTAATGGCTATGGGATACCTGCAGTATGAACATGAATCTAACGGCCGGGACAGTATTTATTCCAGGAGCTGGAACAGGCTTTCCTTAAGTTTTGAAGCTGCGCTTAATCCCCGCACCACGGTTAGGATAAAAGGATGGTTCCCATTTATGTATAAAAAAGATAATCCTGAAATCCTTGATTATTTGGGCCTGGGAGAAGTAAATATTTCTTACCAGTTACAGCCGGAAAAATGGATTCTTGATGTTCAGCTTCAAAAAGGCTTAAAAGACTGGTACGGATCTATAAGAGCCCAGCTTTTTTACAATCTGTTCAAAATGTCTAATCAGTACTTAATGCTGGAATGGTACAACGGCTATGGGGAGAGCCTGATTAGTTTTAAGGAGATAAGAAGCATGATAAGGATTGGATATGTAATAAGATCTAACAATCTCAACTTCTTCGAATTTTCATCCAAATAGAATTAACAATACTTTAAGTTCATTAGGTTCGGTTTGTTCCGAACCGATATTATCTTTGCGGCTTCTAATTTCAGAAGCTATCTAATTATGAACTGTTGTTCACCGGAAAAACGCAAATTAATTGAAGAAATAGGGGTGCACTTTGAAAGGGTGCACCAGTTGGCACCGCTGGCTGCAAGAATTTATGCCATAATGGTTTTATCTCCTGTAGATGGGAATACTTTTGAAGAGATCATGACCATTACCGAGGCCAGTAAAAGCTCCGTTTCTACCCAGCTTAATCTTCTTCTTCAGCTTAAAAAAGTAGATTATTTTACCAAATCCGGAGATCGTAAAAGATACTTCAGGGCCAACCGGCAGTACCTTAAAACCACACTGGAAGCTTACCTGGAAAATATTACTGAAGAAATAGAACTGGTGGATAAAATCACCAATTTTAATGCTACCTACAATAAAGAGAAATTCGAAAAAACCGGTACCACTTCCTTGCTTTTCAAAGATTACCTGCTAAACCAGGAACAAAATATTAGGAACACCATTAACAAAATGGCTGAAAAACAAAAAAACAAATAACACATCAAAATCAATTTCTGCTAAAAATGAAAGACCTATTTAAATATATAATTGTTGCCGCCGGGCTTTTAAGCATTATTTCCTGTGGTGATAACCAGGATGCACAACAGCAGGCACAGGGGCCAATGCCCTATCCCGTAATTGAAGTGCCCCAAAAAACGCTTACTTCATATTCCACCTATCCGGCAAGTATAGAAGGGATTGTTAATAGTGAGGTACGGGCAAAGGTATCTGGCTACATAACAGATGTACTGGTGGATGAAGGCGAAAAAGTAAAAAAAGGCCAGCTCCTTTTTAAACTGGAAACCCAGTCCTTAAACCAGGAGGCCGAGGCTGCCAAAGCCAACGTAAACGCCGCACAGGTAGAAGTAAACAAGCTAAAGCCGCTAGTGGAGAAAGATATCATTAGTGAGGTGCAGCTGGAAACCGCCAATGCCCAATTGCAGCAGGCTAAAAGCCAGTACAATTCTATTGCGGCAAATATTGGTTATGCCAATATTAAAAGCCCGGTTGATGGTTATGTGGGTTCCATACGGCTTCGCGAAGGTGCATTGGTAAGCCCCACCAGTGAACAGCCTTTAACTACGGTAAGCGATATTAGCCAGGTGTATGCCTATTTCTCTATGAACGAAACAGATTATCTTGATTTTATACAGGAACAAAACGGGCAGGATATCCAGCAGAAGATAGATTCTTTGCCAAAAGTGAAATTACGCCTTGCCAATGGCAGCATTTATGAGCAGGAAGGAAAAATTGAAACCATTAATTCCCAGATTAATAATAATACAGGGGCAATCTCTTTCAGGGCAAAATTTGACAATCCTTCCCGGATTCTTACCAATGGCAACAGTGGGACAGTGCTTATACCGCAAACCTATGAGAATGCCGTGGTGGTGCCACAGCAATCTACTTATGAACAACAGGGTTCTGTGCTTGTTTATAAATTGAACAGCGACCATACCGTTTCTTCCACCAGGCTGGAAGTTAAGGCCACTGTAGATAATTTATATATAGTGGCATCTGGCGTAAAAGCAGGTGACAGTATTGTAGCCAGCGGAGCCGGAAAACTTACTGCAAACGCATCTATAGAACCCCAGCCAACTGCTTTTGACAGCGTGGCCAAACCAATCGAGACTGTATTCAGATAATCGCTGACGAAAAAGAAAAATTATGCTAAAAACATTCATAGAAAGACCTGTACTCTCTACAGTTGTTTCCATTATATTGGTGATCCTGGGAGTTCTGGGAATGCTTAATTTACCCATTACCCAATATCCCGATATTGCACCACCAACTATTTCTGTTTCCACGTCCTATCCCGGGGCAAATGCCGAGACAGTCCTGGAAAGTGTTATTATTCCCATTGAAGAACAAATTAACGGGGTAGAAGGGATGACGTATTTAACTTCTACCGCCACTAATAACGGTACTGCTGAAATTACCGTGTTCTTTGACCAGGAGGTAGATCCCGATATTGCAGCCGTGAACGTCCAAAACCGTGTGGCCAGGGCTAACCCCCTCCTGCCTCAGGAAGTTAAGCAAACCGGTGTCACCACGCAAAAACAGCAAACCAGTGCGCTCATGTTCCTTTCTTTTTACAGTACCAATCCGGACTATGACGACACATTTATTCAAAATTACCTGAAGATTAACGTGATCCCGGAAATTCAAAGGGTGAATGGTGTTGGGAATGTAAATGTATTTGGAGGTAAAGATTATTCCATGCGCATCTGGCTGCAGCCAGATAAACTGGCTGCCTATAACCTGGTGCCTTCAGATGTTATTGCTTCATTAAATGAGCAAAGCCTTGAAGCCGCTGCAGGTTCCCTGGGAGAAAATAACGGAGAAGCCTTTTCTTACGTGATCAAGTACAGCGGGCGGTATAAAACCGAAGAACAATACAGTGATATTGTTATAAAAGCACTCGGCAACGGGGACTATCTCCGGCTAAAAGATGTGGCAAAAATTGAACTGGACGCACAATCCTATAGTGGTGGTTCCACTACAAAAGGATATCCAGCGGTAAACATGGGGATCTTCCAAACTAAAGGATCTAATGCGAGGGAAATTATCCAGACCATTAAAGATCGCCTGGATGAAATTGAAAATGAATTGCCCGAAGGCATCGAAATTTACATCCCTTACGATACCAACAACTTTCTAAACGCTTCTATTAGTAAAGTGGTTCATACTTTAATAGAAGCCTTTGTTCTGGTTTTTATAGTAGTATTTATTTTCCTTCAGGATTTCAGGTCTACCTTAATCCCTGCTATTGCCGTACCCGTTTCCATTATTGGGACTTTTTTCTTCCTGAATTTGTTTGGGTATTCCATAAACCTCTTAACCCTTTTTGCACTCGTACTGGCAATTGGTATTGTGGTAGATGATGCTATTGTGGTAGTTGAGGCCGTTCATTCCAAAATAGATGAAGGGGCCAATAATGTTAAAAATGCCACAGTAGATGCCATGCATGAAATCTCCGGGGCAATTATTTCCATTACCCTGGTAATGGCGGCAGTATTTATTCCCGTTACATTTGTGCAAGGCCCCACCGGGGTATTTTACGAACAGTTTGGAATAACTCTTATTGTAGCCATATTTATCTCTGCCGTAAATGCCCTAACGCTTAGTCCTGCTCTTTGCGCCCTTTTCCTTAAAAGCCATGAGGAAAAAAACAAACCAAGAAAAAACTTTCTGCAACGTTTCTTTAATGGATTTAACCGCGGTTTCAAAGCCGCGGTTAGCAGGTATGGAAGATCGGTGAACTTTTTATACCGAAATAAATGGATAACCGCAGTAATATTAATTTTAGCAGTGGCCGGAATCTGGTGGTCTTCCTCCACGGTCCCTACCGGTTTTGTCCCTGATGAGGACCGGGGGCTGATCTTTGTGAACGTGGAATTGCCCGCAGGCGCTTCTGTAGACCGTACCCATGAGGTGAATATGGAACTCTATAATAAAGTCAAGGATTTGCCTGGCGTGGAAGGAATGTCTGTTATTGATGGGAGAAGTTTATTAAGTGGTGCCGGGAGCAATTATGGTCTTGGCTTTATTAAACTTAATGATTGGGATGAGAGGGAGGATGATCAGTCTGTAGAAGCCATTACCCAGAAACTATTTGGAATCGCATCAACAATACCTGGAGCAAATATCATCTTCTTTGCCCCTCCAAGTATACCTGGTTTTGGGAACTCTTCAGGCTTTGAAGTAAATCTATTGGATCGCTCCGGCGGAAGTTTTGAAGACCTGGATGAAGCCAATCAGGAGTTTATTCAGAAATTATCACAACGTCCTGAAATTCAGTACGCGCAATCTTCTTTTAATACCCATTACCCTCAATACGAAATTGAGCTTAATGTTCCGCAGGCGAAGGAAAAAGGAGTTTCCATAAGAGAAATTTTCTCTACCCTGCAGGGGTATATTGGCGGTGTTTATGCGGCAGATTTTGCCAGATTTGGTAAACAGTATCGGGTATATGTGCAGGCATTGCCCCAGGATCGCGCCAATAAGGAAGATCTTAATAAACTGTTTGTAAGAACAGAAAGTGGAGAGATGACGCCTATTACGCAATTTGTGAACCTTAAGAGGGTTTACGGACCACAATCGGTAACACGATTTAACCTGTTTAACTCTACCAAAGTTACGGGTGCGGTAAATCCTGGTTTTAGTACCGGGGATGCCATAAATGCCGTGGAAGCAACTTCTGAAACCCTGTCAGACCAGTATGATATTGCCTACTCCGGCCTTACGCGGGAAGAAGTGAATGCCGGTAGCCAAACCACTACTATTTTCATGTTATCCATCCTTTTTGTGTACTTCCTGCTTGCGGCGCAGTACGAAAGTTATTTATTGCCTTTTGCAGTATTGCTTTCCCTGCCGCTGGGAGTTTTTGGAGCCTACATCACCACCAAATTCGCAGGACTTCAAAATAACATTTACTTTCAGATCGCTTTAATTATGCTGCTGGGTTTATTGGCGAAAAATGCGATTCTAATTGTGGAATTTGCCATACAACGCAGAAGGAGCGGAGAATCTATTGTAGATGCCGCGATTGATGGGGCCAAAGCGCGATTAAGACCTATTTTAATGACTTCTTTCGCCTTTATCCTTGGGCTGATGCCCCTGGTGCTGGCCACCGGAGTGGGAGCCGCTGGTAACCGCAGTATAGGGACTGGTGCCGCCGGAGGCTTGTTAATTGGTACCCTTACCGGGGTTTTTGTTATCCCTATCCTATTTATGCTTTTTGAATGGCTGCAGGAAAAGGTAAGTTCTAAACCCGCCCCCGATGCACACACGAATGAGAAGAATTTAGAATCTTAAAAAATGAAAAAGTTGAAATTATATAAATTCATACTGGCACCGGTAGTCCTGCTTTCTCTTCAGGCCTGTTTTGTCGCTAAAGATTATGAGCAGCCAGATATCGTAAAAGAAGAGCACTATCGTACCGATACTTTTCCCCAGGACTCCCTGAATATAGCCAATATTTCCTGGAGAGAGATTTTTACTGATCCCTTATTAACCGGATATATTGAGGAAGGACTGGAAAATAATATTGATATAAGGATAGCCTTGCAGCAGATACTTGCGGCAGAGGCTTACGTAAAACAGGGAAAAGCTGCTTATTTTCCCACGCTTAATGCCAATGCCCAAATGACGCACCAGGAACTTTCTTCCAACAGCCAGTTTGGGAGCCTGTTTTCCTCCATTGATCAATATGAAATTAGCGGTGCACTTTCCTGGGAAGCGGATATCTGGGGGAGGATTACCAGTACAAAAAAAGCATTCCAGGCCAGGTACCTCCAAACAGTGGCAGCGCATAAAGCTGTAAAGACTCGTTTAATTGCTGATATTGCTTCCAATTACTACCAGTTACTGGCTCTTGATGAACAAATAAGGATCACCAGGCAAACTATAGAAAACAGGGAAAACAGCCTGGAAACTACAGAAGCTTTAAAAGAAGCAGGAAACGTAACTGAAGTGGGGGTTAAACAAACAGAAGCACAACTATATACCGCCCGGGCCATTTTAATAGATCTTGTAAACCAGCAGCGCCTTCTGGAAAATTCTTTTTCTATTCTGCTGGGAGAAGCGCCCATGCAAATAGAAAGAACAGATTTGTCACAACAGGAAATTACAACAGCTCTTCATATTGGAGTTCCTGCCCAGTTACTTAGAAACCGGCCAGATGTAATTGCCGCAGAATATAATCTTGTAAACGCATTCCAGTTAACCAATGCGGCAAGGGCAGATTTTTATCCATCCCTTACCTTATCTGCCACAGGCGGATTTCAGAGTTTGGACCTGAAAGAATTATTTGATCCCAATTCTTTATTTGCAACTATAGTTGGAGGGCTGGCACAGCCCATCTTTAATTCCAGAAGAATAAGGACCGAGTATGAAGTTTCCCAGGCAGAACAGGAACAGGCAAGGTTAAATTTCAGAGACACTTTTCTTACCGCCACCCGCGAAGTGATGGATGCGTTGTACTCTTACCAGGCGGCTACGGAAACTATTGAAGTGAGACAAAAGGAGTATAATGCTTATCAAACCGCCACAGATTATTCTGAAGAGTTGCTTAATAATGGCCTTGCAAATTATCTTGAGGTACTTACAGCAAGGGAAAATGCACTTAATTCCAGTCTTAATTTAATAGATGCAAGGTATAACCAGTTGCAATCTATGGTAGATTTATACCAATCTCTTGGAGGCGGCTGGCAATAAAATTGAAGCTTGTTTTGTTTAATTAGTTGTTGGTGAACAGCCCCGGAAGCATAAACTTTCCGGGGCTGTTTAGTTAATTTAACTTGCTCCCTTTTGCCGCCCACCAAGGATACACTTCAATTTTTAGCCTTCCGGCTTTTACCATAGGATCGGCCTTTGCCAGGCTATCGGCTGTATTTTGATCTGGAGTGTTATAAATTGCAATCCCGCGGATTTCTCCTTCTTCCCCCATGGGTCCCGCAAGGCTAAGGTAACCTTCTTCAGCCATCCTTTGCAGGTGTGCCATATGCTGTTGTTGTAAACCAGCAACCACTGCAGAATCCTGGTTCCTGTTTTGGCCTGATTTTAAAAGAACCAGGTAGTACTGCTGCATGAGATAAGCAGTATCTCCCGCATTATAGGTGAAGGCCTGGTAGCCTTCTTCTTTTAAATCTTCTAATTTTACCTCAATGCGCTCCGTGACCTTCTTTTTCCTTTCAACCTTACCGGTAGCAGGAATTCCGCGCGTTTTCTCTACCGGCTGTTCACAGGATAAAAACCCAACAGAGAAAGCTAACGCCAATAGTAGTCTTTTCATCATTTCACATTTATTTTGAATTTTTCCATTGCGAGTAAGGGTTCTTACTAAGAAGTGAATTGTAATATTTCTTATCCCCTGTAACCTCTTCTCCCAGCCATTCTGGTTTTTCAAATTCTTCTTCTTCTCGATTCAATTCCACCTCGGCAACAATAAGCCCTTCATTACTTCCGTGAAATTCATCCACTTCAAAAATGTGGCTGCCTATTTTTACCAGATATCGCACTTTTTCTATGGGATCAGGTTCGGCAATTTTTAGAAGATCTTTAGCTTCTTCCACAGGAATCTCTGTTTCCCATTCAAACCTGCTCAACCCATTCTCTGAAGATTTTCCTTTTACGGTTATATAAGCTTTTTCTCCCTTTGTACGAATCCTCACCGTGCGCTCCGCATGGGAGTTAAGATATGCCTGGACAATTTTTTCCTTTTTTTCTGACTGGTTTTTAAAATCTTCAGAAGTAACTAAAAATTTTCTTTCTATTTCCATACTTATCATTCATCTTGTTTGGCAATTTTCTCTATTTCATCAGATTCAATCCTGGTTTTATGATAACCATCCTTTGCCACCAGGATCATTGCTTCAGCTATTGTTTCCGCAGCAACAGATCTATATTTTCTAAATGGTCCCTTCAGCAAAGGATTAAGGACCTTTATGAGCGCTTTGGCAATATTCTCTCCTGTACGGGTTTCATTTCTATTCCCAACGATAAGGGAAGGCTTGAAAATATAAGTTTTCCTGATGTTGCATTGCAGCACATCCCGCTCCATTTTACCTTTTATTTTATTATAAAAAATCTTGCTTTTAGGATCTGATCCCATCGCTGAAACCACTAAAAAACAGGGAATGTTATTAGCTTCACACAATTTTGCCGCAGTTACCGGTATCCCATAATCTATGGCTTTGTATTTTTGCTTATCGGGAGTTTTACTTTTAGTGGTTCCTATACAACAAAAAACCTCATCGGCTTTAAATTCTTCAGCATGCTTTTCCAGCTCAAACAGGTTAATTAAATGCTCCTCGATTTTTACGTCCGGCACATGGGCAGGGCTTCTGGAAAAGAGCAGGATCTTTGAGTAATCTGCATTTTCCAGCAATTTACGGAGCAAAATTCCGCCAGTAAGGCCTGTAGCTCCTAAAACGATTGCGGTTTTCTGTTTCATATACAGATATATTTCAGCTAGGATAGAATAAAGATATTATAAATTTGCATTGTGGAAAGCCATCGCAAAATAATTCATATAGATATGGACGCTTTTTATGCTTCCGTAGAACAGCTGGATAATCCGGAACTGCGGGGCAAGGCTATTGCCGTTGGCGGCAGCTCACAACGAGGCGTGGTTAGCGCTGCAAGTTACGAGGCCAGAAAATTTGGTGTGCGCAGTGCCATGAGCAGTGTAATAGCTAAAAGGAACTGCCCGCAGCTTATTTTTGTGAAAACCCGCTTTGACAGATATCGGGAAATTTCCAGTCGGATAAGAGAAATTTTCCTGGAATATACAGATTTGGTGGAACCCCTTTCTCTGGATGAAGCTTACCTTGATGTAACCCATAACAAGAAAGGCAATCCCAGTGCTACCTTAATTGCCAGGGAAATTCGGCAAAAAATTAAAGACAAAACCGGCCTGAATGCTTCAGCTGGAATTTCCATAAATAAATTTATTGCTAAAATAGCCAGTGATTACAACAAGCCAAATGGGCAAAAAACAGTAAATCCTGAAGAGGTGGAAGCATTCCTGGAAAATCTGGATATCAGGAAATTTCATGGTGTAGGCAAGGTTACTGCTGAAAAAATGTACCGGCTGGGAATTTTCACGGGTAAAGATTTAAAAACGAAATCGGAAGAATATCTCACGGAACATTTCGGGAAAAGTGGGGGCTATTATTTTAATGTGGTAAGGGGCATACATCTAGGCGAAGTAAAGCCAAACCGGATAAGAAAATCTCTGGGCGCCGAAAGGACTTTCAATGAAAATATTTCTTCGGAAATTTTCATGCTGGAGCGGCTGGAGAATATCGCTGAAGAAATAGAACGCCGGCTTCAGAAGAGCAAAGTGGCCGGGAAAACAGTCACCCTGAAGATCAAGTACAGTGATTTTACGCTGCAAACCCGGAGCAAAACCATTTCTTATTTTATTTCCAGTAAAGAACTGATCCTGGAACAGGCAAAAGAGCTGTTATACCAGGAGAAAATGAAAGAATCTGTAAGACTGCTGGGGATTTCCCTTTCTAATTTAAATACCGACAAAGTTGAAGTAAAAGAAGAAAAGAAGAAAATTGAGGTACAGCTGAAGTTTGAGTTTTAAATAATAAAAGCCATGAATGCAACCATAAGTGTACATTCATGGCTTTTTTATAAGAAGTTACTCAATTTCAGAAACTCTTAATGTATTTACCATTCCTTTATCAGAAATAGGCATTGCTGCCAGATTAATGGTAAAATCTCCAGGTTGTACAAAACCATTGGTTTTTGCCATAACATTTATATCCTCAATAGTTTCATCTGTACTGCTGAACTTGTCATAATGAAAAGCTTTCACTCCCCAGAGCAGGCTCAATTGGGAAAGAATCCTGGCATTTGAAGTAAATACCAAAATATGAGACTCCGGGCGCCATGCTGAAATCTGGAATGCCGTATAACCACTGTTGGTAAGGGTACAGATTGCCTTGGCTTTAATCTCATTTGCCATGTGCGCGGCGTGATAACAAACAGATTTTGTAATGTATCTTTTTGTTCGTACGTGCGGCGGATCATGCGGCACCTTGATTAATGGCGAATTTTCAACGCTTTCAAGAATCTGACACATCTTTTCGATAACCTGAACAGGATACTGCCCTACCGAAGTTTCTCCACTAAGCATCACGGCGTCTGCCCCGTCCATAACAGAGTTTGCCACGTCGTTCACCTCTGCCCTCGTGGGGGTAAGACTGGAAATCATGGTTTCCATCATTTGAGTAGCGATAATTACCGGGATCCGGGCTTTTTTAGCCACTAAAACCAGTTTTTTCTGGATTAACGGTACTTCCTGGGCTGGAATTTCCACACCAAGATCACCACGCGCAACCATTAAACCGTCACAATAAGCAACGATTTTTTCAATATTTTGAACCCCTTCAGGCTTTTCTATTTTGGCTACAATTGGAATCTTATGCTCACTATGTTCCTTTATCAAATTTTGAAGTTCAATTAAATCTTCTGCATGACGTACAAAAGACAGTGCCATCCAGTCTACTTCCATTTCACAGGCAAAAATGGCATCTTTTACATCCTTTTCAGTTAAAGCAGGAAGCGAGATTTTGGTATTTGGAAGGTTTACTCCTTTTTTAGATTTTAAAGGACCTCCTTGTATAACCTTAGTCTTCACCTCATTTTCCCTGTTGGTGCTCACTACCTCAAAAATCAGCTTTCCGTCATCCAGGAGAATACGTTCCCCGGGGTTCACATCCTGTGGAAAAGTATCGTAGTTCATATACACCCTTTCTGCGGTACCCGTAAACTCTTCTCCGGTAGCGAAAATAATTTCATCTCCCTTAGAAACCACCACCTCTTCTTTCATGGTTCCCACCCTAAGTTTAGGGCCTTGTAGATCTCCAAGAATGGCAGCATTAAAATTGTGTTCTTTATTTAAATTGCGGATCATTGCTATCCGCTCTCTCACATCATTATAATCAGCATGCGAAAAATTAACCCTGAAGACGTTAACTCCGGCCTGGAGCATGTCGTATAAAACTTCTTTAGTACTTGTAGCAGGCCCCAGGGTCGCTACGATTTTCGTCTTTTTATTTGTTGGCATTATTCAAAAATTAAATTTTCCTTAGATTTTAAATTTTCCACGTTTATTTTATACGCGGCCAAAACCTGGGGAATATTATTAATAATATTCACAAGTTTTGTAAATTTTTGATCCTGTACATATTCTCCTATTTTAAGGAAGTAGTCTACTTTCTTATATTCCGGAACAAGCTGCATTTCCAGAGGCCTTACTTCTTCTTCATTAAAAAGGGAACCCGAACTGAGGACCTTTTTTGCCTGGCCTTTATATTTATTGCAGACAAGATGATATGTACAATGTGTTTTGGGATCTTTTGAAGTATATAAAGCATACATGGCCTGAACCGCTTTATAGTTAAAATCTACATCGCGCCGGGCTCTTTTGAGATGCAAATGTAGATACTTGTTTAACAAATAGGCCATCCTGAATTCTTCAACAGAACAATAAATAGCTATTAATTTAAAATTGTCTTCCTCTACTTCATCCAACAACATTTTATGCGCCTGCATAACCTCAAAATACTTTAGGGTTAAAGATAAAATAAGAATGCTAAAATGAAGTGGGAAGGGCTTAGAATTTTACTATTTTTCTACGAAAACGTTATAGTTTCCACTAAATTCGTAAAATTATTTCATTTTATTTTGAAGTGCGTAATAAGCACGTTTAGACGCCTTTTCTTCGGCTTTCTTCTTTGAGGTCGCCCTGGCCTTTGCCACTACCCGGTCATCAATGCGTAGTTTTACTGCAAAATGCTTTAGTTCATCATTTCCTGTATCTTCATAAACCTCGTAATCAAACTCTTTTTTCTGCTTCTGGCACCATTCAATAAGCAGGCTTTTGTAGCTTATCACTTTACCTTCCAGCTGTTCAATATCCACATATGGCTCTATTACGCTTTCAAAAATAAACCTGCGGCAGTATTTATATCCACGATCCAGGTAAATCGCTCCCACCAGTGATTCAAACAGGTTCCCATGAATGTTTACTCCAAACTGGTCCTTCGGGATATTGGTTTGGACAAAGGAGAGCAGTTTAAGATCTTTACCCAATTCATTTAAATGCTTACGGCTAACTACTTTAGAACGCATTTTGGTAAGGTAGCCTTCATTGCCTCCGGGCACCGCCCTAAATAGATGAGAAGCGATTACCGCGCTAAGCATAGCATCTCCTAAAAATTCCATGCGTTCATAATTAACCGCATTTCCATCTTCATCTTTAATATTCATGGAACGGTGGGTAAATGCCTTTTTATAATGGGAAATATTCCTGGGGCGGAAGCCAAGGATTTTATGCATTTCAGCAAAAAAATTCCCGCCTTTGGAAGAGCGGGAATTTAATATGTTGTGAATAACACCCATCTTAAATGGTTATTCCTGAAATTTTTTAAATAAAACACAGGCATTATGCCCGCCAAAACCAAATGTATTGCTCATCACGACGTTTACCTCCCGTTTCTGAGCTTTGTTAAGGGTCAGGTTCAATTCAGGGTCAATGTTTGAATCTGGGTTTTCATGATTTATTGTTGGAGGGACAATGCCATACTTCATAGAAAGAATTGCCGAAATGGCTTCTATAGCACCGGCAGCTCCCAATAAGTGCCCAGTCATTGATTTGGTTGAATTGATATTGATGTTTTTAGCATGGTCCCCAAAAACTTTTCCAATAGCCTTTAACTCGGCCACATCTCCTAAAGGAGTAGATGTTCCATGGGTATTAATGGCATCAACATCTTCGGGATTCATTCCCGCGTTCCTTAAACAATTCTTCATTACGGCCACAACTCCGTCTCCTTCTGGATGTGGAGCCGTCATGTGGTAAGCGTCTGAAGATAAGCCTCCGCCTAAAACTTCAGCATAGATTTTTGCTCCTCTTGCCTTTGCGTGTTCATATTCTTCCAATATGAGCGCGCCGGCACCTTCTCCAAGAACAAAGCCATCGCGCTCGGCATCAAAAGGCCTTGAAGCGGTCTCGGGACTTTCATTTCTTGTGGAGAGCGCATGCATGGCATTAAAACCACCCATTCCGGCAATGGTTACTGCTGCTTCAGAACCTCCCGATACAATCACATCACTATATCCAAGCCTGATGTTGTTAAGCGCATCTATCATGGCATTAGCAGATGACGCACAGGCAGAAACCGTGGTATAGTTGGCTCCCATAAACCCGTGACGAATAGAGATGTTACCCGGGGCAATATCTGCAATCATCTTAGGAATAAAGAATGGATTGAATCTGGGACTTCCGTCCCCTTCAGCAAAATTGATCACCTCATCCTGAAAGGTTTCCAGGCCACCAATTCCGGCTCCCCAAATTACCCCCACACGATATTTATCTACAACGTCAAGATCCAATTCTGAATCTTTTATGGCTTCATCTGAAGCAACTATCGCATACTGGGCAAATCTGTCGAGTCTTCTTACTTCTTTGCGGTCAAAGTAATCTAAAGGATCGAAATTTTTGAGTTCACAAGCGAATTTGGTTTTGAATTTCTCGGTATTGAAGTAGGTGATAGGTGCACTACCACTTTTTCCATTCACCAATCCATCCCAATATTCTTCAATATTGTTACCAACGGGGGTTAGTGCTCCCAATCCCGTTACTACAACTCGCTTTAACTCCATATGGTTTTTTGCTTTTTATTTTTTCGCGTCTTCGATATAAGAAATTGCCTGACCAACAGTTGCAATGTTTTCTGCCTGGTCATCTGGGATCTGAATGTCAAATTCTTTTTCAAATTCCATGATCAATTCCACTGTATCCAATGAATCAGCACCCAAGTCGTTGGTGAAGCTGGCTTCGTTTACAACTTCGTTCTCGTCAACACCTAATTTGTCCACGATTATCGCTTTTACTCTTGATGCAATGTCTGACATAATATTTTGTTTTAATTTTGATTAGGTGGCAAAAATAAAAAACTTTATTTTAAAACCGATTTTTACTTTAAAAATGTGAATGTAATTTACGTAAAATCACCGAAACCGATTAATTTTACATCCTAATTAATGTTAATAAACTCATTTTGAGGATCCAGCCAAATAAGAAGCAAAAAAAGATCGTGATCTTTGCATCAGGTTCCGGAACGAATACTGAAAATATTATAAAATATTTCCAGGATTCTCCCTCAACCCGCGTGGTGGCTGTGTTTTCTAACAGAAAAACTGCAGGGGTTCTGAGAAAAGCGCACGATCTTAATGTAAAAGCCTTGCATTTTGACCGGGATTCTTTTTACTATTCCAATGAAGTTCTTTACGTTTTAAAGGATATAAATCCTGATTTAATTGTACTGGCAGGTTTTCTTTGGGTGGTCCCGCAAAATATTATCAGGAAATTTTCAAACAAAATTATTAATATTCACCCTGCGCTTTTACCCCGTTATGGAGGCAAAGGAATGTATGGGGAAAAAGTTCATGAAGCGATTATTGAAAATAAGGAAAAGGAAAGCGGTATAACCATACACTATGTAAATGAAAATTATGATGAGGGAAAAATTATCTTTCAAACTACAGTGGCTATAGATCCTGCAGATACTCCAGAGAGTCTTGCGGAAAAAATACATACTCTCGAATACAGCCATTTTCCTAAGATAATTGAAGAACTCCTCGAAAACAACAACTAGTGCTGCAGCCACAGGTTCATATTTTTACAGATGGTGCTGCAAGGGGAAATCCCGGCCCGGGCGGCTATGGAATTGTGATGGAATGGGTGGGAAAACCTTACCGTAAAGAATTTTCCAAAGGTTATAAGCATACCACTAACAACAGGATGGAATTAAGGGCGGTTATTGAGGCCTTAAAAAAATTAAAAATGCCCGGACTTGAAGTGCTCATTTTCACCGACTCTAAATATGTGGTAGATTCCGTAGAAAAAAAATGGGTGCTTGGCTGGGAGAAAAAAGGCTTTAAGGATCGCAAAAATGCGGATTTGTGGAAAGAATTTTTAAGAGAGTACCGAAAGCATAAGGTGAGGTTCCAATGGATAAAGGGACATAACGACCATCCTCAAAACGAACGTTGTGATGCCCTGGCCGTAGCTGCTTCAAAGGAAAAAAAATTACTTATAGACGAAGGTTTTCAGCAAGTGTAAGCCCATTTTTTCAGAGAGAAACAACTCTTATAAGAGCGGTGAAACACCTTGGCATTACTAACTTCTTATACCCTTGCCAAATATTCTGAACGTATCAATAATACGTGAACTCATACGTGTAAGTCTGATATAAAAAATCATCGGCAGTACTCCATTTCTTATTCAAATAAGTAGGATAATTTTCCTCATTTAATTCATAATTATATTCTACGTACCCCACTTTTTCATTTGAATCACTATCAAATTCTTCAGCTGCTATTACAATATTTTCTGAAGAATAATTAAAGATGTTTCTGAAGTATACAGGCTTAAGATTTCTATAAGGGTGAAAGCTGTCACCATGCGTGTAAGTGAGATATATTGATCCAAAAATATTACCTGTATCCTCCATGCGAGTTAAATTTCCACTAGAATCATATTCCATACTAATTGTACTTTCAATATATTCCAGACTTTCACAAGTTGCATTTTCCTGGAAATCATGTTCATAATTTATAACTTTGGTTACTAATCCTCGCGGGTTGTATTCATATTCAATTTTATCTACGGTGGGATCTATAAGAAAACTTCCATCTTCCTGGGTTAAAACGACATGAATACAACTCTGAACAATTTTATCATCTTCATATAGGAATGTGGCGATCTCCTCCCTTTTTTCGCCAAATGGATTCAGCATTGATAAAGTGAATGATTCCATCCTGCCGTTAACATCGTAGAAATATTCAAAACTGCCATTGCCATCATAAACAGAATTTATATCAACTTTTGAGATGGTTCCATTTGCATTGTAATAAAAGGTGCTTTCCTTTTCCAGAATTCCAAATGCATATTCTTTTTCAGATTTTAAGAGATTGCCTTCAGAATTGTTGGGTTCAGGATCATTTGGGCTATCTGAAGAACAGGAAAAAATAAAAAGCAGGGACACTAAAAAAAAAGATTTACGCATGAGTTGATTGATTATAATGAGACCTTTGGATTAATTAAGCTGAATAAATATAGATAAAACATTCATAATAAATGAAATAATTAATTTTAACAGTAACAACAGCTATATCTAAAATTATGCTTTTTTGATTATTTATCCTGCATAAAAAGTAGCAAAGGCTTATAGAATCTATATCTGGACAATAGTAAATTCAAATATCACCTAATCCTTCATTTGGTTTATCTCTTGAAAAACAAACTGTATATTTGCAGCGTATTTTAAATCCCGTTATGAGTAAATTATTAATTGTAGGCACTGTTGCCTTTGATGCCATTGAAACCCCATTTGGAAAAACTGATAAAATCCTTGGTGGCGCCGCCACCTACATTGGGCTTTCTGCCGCACAATTTGATACGAACAGCGCTATTGTTTCTATTATAGGAGACGATTTTCCACAGGAGTATCTTGATCTTTTCAAAGATAATAACATTAATATTGAAGGTATAGAGATGGTAAAAGGCGGAAAAACTTTCTTTTGGAGCGGCCGTTACCACAACGATCTTAATTCCCGGGACACCCTGGATACACAATTAAATGTGCTGGCCGATTTTCAACCCGTGGTGCCGCAATCTTATAAGGATGCTGAATTTGTCATGCTGGGCAACCTGCACCCCCTTGTACAGCTAAGTGTACTGGAACAGGTTGAAAATCCCAAACTTGTGGTGCTGGATACCATGAACTTCTGGATGGACAATGCTTTGGAAGATCTTAAAACGGTAATTGCCAAAGTAGATGTGATTACTATTAATGATGAAGAAGCAAGACAATTATCGGGGGAATATTCCCTTGTAAAAGCGGCCAGGAAAATTGAAGAAATGGGCCCAAAATATGTGGTGATTAAAAAAGGAGAACACGGAGCTTTATTATTTCATGAAGAAGAAATCTTTTTTGCACCCGCTTTACCACTTGAAGAAGTTTTTGATCCTACCGGAGCAGGAGACACTTTTGCCGGAGGCTTTAGCGGATATTTGGCAAAAACCGGAGATATTTCTTTTGAAAACATGAAAAATGCCATTATTTACGGTTCTAATCTGGCATCTTTCTGTGTGGAAAAATTTGGTACGGAGCGAATGCAGGAACTTTCCAGAGAAGAAGTACACTCCCGGCTTAGGGATTTTAGAAAACTAACTCAATTTGAAATAGAATTAACGTAGATTTTTGCCCTGTAATTTCAGGGCTTTTTTTGTGACCAATGCGAAACCATTAACAAGGTAATTATATATGTATGAGTGATGCCCTTAAACACGAATGTGGAATTGCGCACATCCGCCTTTTGAAACCATTAGAGTATTATAAAGAAAAGTACGGCAGTGCATTTTATGGTGTAAATAAAATGTACCTGATGATGGAAAAACAGCATAACCGGGGACAGGATGGTGCCGGTTTTGCAAGCATTAAATTAAATACCGCTCCGGGAGAAAGATATATTAGCAGGGTAAGGTCCAACCAGGCGCAGCCCATACAGGATATTTTCGAGCAGATCAACCAGAGAATAAATGACGAGATTAAGGAAAATCCCGAATATGCCGATAATGTTGCCCTTCAGAAAAAATATATTCCATACCTGGGAGAAGTTTTTCTTGGGCATGTACGTTATGGCACCTTTGGTAAAAACAGCATTGAAAGCGTTCACCCTTTCCTAAGACAGAACAACTGGATGCACCGTAACCTTATTGTGGCCGGGAATTTTAATATGACCAATGTAAACAAGCTTTTTAATAATCTTGTGGAGTTAGGGCAACATCCAAAAGAAAAAGCAGATACGGTCACCGTTATGGAAAAGATCGGGCACTTTTTAGATTCTGAGGTACGCAAACTCTATAAAAAATTAAAAAAAGAAGGTTATAACAAGCAGCAGGCTTCCCCACACATTGCAGAGCAGCTAAACGTTGCCAAAATCCTTAGAAAATCTTCGAAGAACTGGGATGGTGGGTATGCCATGGCAGGGCTTATGGGGCATGGCGATTCTTTTGTGTTAAGGGATCCTGCGGGTATACGCCCAGCCTATTATTATAAAGATGATGAAGTAGTGGTTGTTGCCTCAGAAAGGCCGGTAATTCAAACCGTCTTTAATGTGAAGTTTGAGGAGGTGCAGGAACTGGCACCGGGCCATGCCATAATTACCAAGAAAAACGGTAATGTATCCATTGAGCAGATTATTGAACCCCTGGAAAGAAAAGCCTGTTCTTTTGAACGCATCTATTTCTCCCGCGGTAGCGATGCCGAGATTTATAAGGAACGGAAAATGCTGGGCAAGCTTTTAATGCCGGATGTCCTAAAGTCCATAGACCATGATACCCAGAATACCGTTTTTTCCTTTATCCCCAATACCGCCGAAACTTCTTTCTACGGAATGGTGGAAGCAGCCCAGGACGAACTCAGCAAACAAAAGAATGAAGCCATATTAGCTGAAAAAGCATCCCTTACCGATGCTCGGCTTCAGGAAATACTTTCTCACCGGCTACGGACTGAAAAAATCGCCATAAAAGATGTAAAGCTGCGCACCTTTATTACCGAAGACAGCAGCCGGGACGACCTTGTGGCCCATGTATACGATGTAACATACGGAGTGGTAAGGCCAGACGATAATCTGGTGATTATAGACGACAGCATAGTGAGAGGCACAACCCTGAAAAAAAGCATTGTTAAAATGCTGGACCGGCTTAATCCAAAACAAATTGTGGTGGTTTCTTCAGCCCCGCAAATAAGATACCCGGATTGCTACGGGATAGATATGGCCAGGTTAGAAGACCTTGTGGCCTTTAGAGCCGCACTCGAGTTGCATAAAGAAAACAATTCTTATGCTATGGTAAAAGAGGTGTATGAAAAGTGTAAAGAACAGGTAGACCTGGAAGATAAAGAAGTTCAAAACTTTGTAAAGGAAATTTATGAACCCTTTACAAATGAGCAACTTTCTGACAAAATCGCAGAACTTATAAGCGAAACCCATGTTAAAGCTAAAGTAAAAGTAATTTACCAAACGGTTGAAAATTTGCACAAGGCTTGTCCAAAGAACCTGGGGGACTGGTATTTTACAGGAAATTATCCTACCCCGGGAGGCAACAGGGTGGTAAACCGCGCATTTATCAACTTTTATGAAGGCACAAAAGGCAGGGCCTATTAAAATTTTGCACTTTAACTAAATTATGGGTTGTTAGTCTAAAATAGTTGTCCAGCTGTTTTATGTTAGCTACTTTGGTCTCACCATAAACATAAGTAGGTTAAGTTCATGGTAGATTTGGGGCAAAAAAAGGTGGATATCTTATCCGCCTTTTTTTAT
>NZ_JBGFSM010000010.1:0-120170 GCF_041679265.1 Autumnicola aciditolerans | reverse complement strand
ACCATAAACATAAGTAGGTTAAGTTCATGGTAGATTTGGGGCAAAAAAAGGTGGATATCTTATCCGCCTTTTTTTATGTCCAATTTCTAATACCTCCCAAATACACTTTTATCCCAAGCACCTCTAACTTTATAGAATTTAAGGAAAAACAAGCTGGTTCTCCAGCGCCTGCTCTATTTCAAAAAAATAGAATTTGTATAAGCCGGCCATGAAAGCTGTGCTGATTTTTACCCCCAATGCCGTTTCTTTTTAAAGCTTATATTTTGCTCCAAGGACAAAAAATTACTTTAGAAATAGTTATATCTATGTATCATGTACTCTGCGGCCAAAGAAATTTATAAAAGCTGCATTAAAGTATATCCTATAATCAAAAAAGCTGCTTCCAGTTAAGAAAGCAGCTTTTTCAAACTCTAACAATTAATAAACTATTTTTCTTTTGCATATCGGCTTCCAACCTCTTTCCAGTCAATCACATTAAAAAATGCGTCTATATATTCAGGTCTTTTATTTTGATAGTTTAGGTAATAAGCGTGTTCCCAAACATCAAGTCCTAAAATAGGTGTTCCGCCACAACCAATTTCAGGCATTATTGGATTATCCTGGTTTGCGGTAGAGCAAATTTCCAGTTTCCCACCTTCATGCACGCATAACCAGGCCCAACCAGAACCAAACTGTCCTGCTGCGGCTTTGGAAAATTCCTCTTTAAAAGCTTCAAAAGAACCAAAAGCATTGTCTATAGCTTTAGCCAGTTCTCCTTCTGGTTTTCCACCACCATCAGGCGACATAATTTCCCAGAATAAAGTATGGTTATAATATCCTCCACCATTATTTCTAACAGCTTTATTAGAAAGGTCTAGGTTTTTTAATATATTTTCAATGGTTTTTCCTTCAAGATCAGAACCTTCAATAGCAGCGTTTAATTTTTTGGTATATCCGCCATGGTGTTTATCATGATGAATTTCCATGGTTTTTGCATCTATATGTGGTTCCAGCGCGTCGAACGCATAATTTAATTTTGGTAGCTCAAATGCCATGATAATATTATTTTTAGTGATTAGTATTAATTTCTTCCCTCAAAGTTAGGTATTAAGGGACTTTCAGGAAATAATTTAGTGTTATAAAATCCTTAAAAGCTCAGGCTTTTTAAAATTCAATCTTATTTTATATTTAATTTGAAACCAGTTTTAAAACAAACCAGGATTGAAAAACTCCTTTACTATTTACAACGCCTCTGCCGGCTCCGGGAAAACTTTTACCCTTGTTAAAGAATACCTTCTGCTGCTATTTGAATCCAGCCGAAGGGAGGAATACCGCAATATTTTGGCTATTACTTTTACCAACAAGGCGGTAGATGAAATGAAGAGCCGAATTATTGATAGCCTTTATGCATTTTCTTCAGAAGAAATTCCCGCGAAGTTCCAGGGTCTTTTTGAAGCGGTCTCTAAAGAATGCCAGCTCAACCGGACCGAAATTAAAGAGAAAGCCGGGAACATCCTAAGGGCTATTATCCACAATTATGCAGCTTTTGAAGTTTCTACCATAGATGGATTTACCCACCGCGTACTGCGAACGTTCGCTAAAGACCTGGGCCTGCCAGTAAATTTTGAAGTGGAGCTAAGCCAGGAAGATATTTTAGTGGAAGCTGTGGAGAGCCTGGTGAGCAAAGCCGGAACAGATAAAAATCTCACCAAAATTCTTCTGGATTTTACGCTGAATAAAACCGATGATGATAAAAGCTGGGATATTACGAGGGACCTTTTTGAAATTTCCCGGCTGCTCATTAACGAAAATAACCATGCCGCCTTAACCCTGCTGCGTGGTAAAAGCACCGCAGATTTTCAAAATTTTGATCAAAAGCTTAAAGAGGTCACGGCGTTTGCCAGGGAAGAAATAGCAGAAGCCGCAGGTTCCTTCTTTCAGCTCATCCAGGCAAATAATATTGAAGAAAAAGACTTTACCCGCGGCTCGGTTCCAAAACATTTTAAAAAACTTCAGGATGCTGAAGCCGTAAACTTTAACACCCAGTGGGCGGAGAATATTGCTGAAGACCAGCTGTATGCAAAATCGCTTTCCGCAGAAAAAAAAACAATTCTTGACCAGCTGCAACCCAAAATAGTACAGTTGTTCACAACTTCTAAAGAGAATTATTTTAAAGTGGAGTTTTTGGAAGAAGTAAGGAAGCGCCTCGTGCAGCTTTCCTTGCTTAATGCCATAAACCAGGAAATTGAGACGATAAAAAAGGAACGGAACCTTGTGCTTATTTCGGAATTTAACCCCCAGATAAGCGCACAGGTTAAAGACCAGCCGGCTCCCTTTATTTATGAACGCCTTGGTGAGCGTTATAATAATTATTTTATAGACGAATTCCAGGACACCTCCCAGATGCAGTGGGAAAACCTGGTTCCGCTTATTGATGCCAGCCTGGCCCAAATTAATGACGAAGCTCCATCCAGCCTCATGCTGGTAGGGGATGCCAAACAGTCTATATATAGATGGCGCGGTGGTAAAGCGGAGCAGTTTATAGATTTAAGCAATAAAACCAATCCGTTTTCTACGGCCAAAGAAGTAATTGATCTTCCGGCAAATTACAGGAGTCACCAGGAAATTGTACAGTTTAATAATGAGTTCTTTGGTTTTGCCGCCGGCTTTCTTCGCCATCCCGACTACCGAAGGCTTTTCGAGAAAAGTGCTCAGAAAACCACCACAAAAAAAGGGGGATATGTAAATATCTCTTTTCTTGAAGCCAACACCCGCGAGGAAGAATTTGAAAAATTTCCTGAAAAGGTGCTGGAAATCATCAAAAATCTTGAAAGTAAAAAATATAAAAATGGGGATATTTGCATCCTTACAAGGAAGAAAACAGAGGGAATTGCCATTGCTAAACATTTAAGTGAAAGAGGCATCGCGGTGGTTTCTTCAGAAACCCTGCTCATCTCCAATTCTCCTGAGGTCAATTTTATTGCAGATCTTCTGTTGTTTTCCCTGCATCCCGATGATGACTTGTTAAAAGTATCTATTTTTGAATACCTTCAGGAAAAATTCCATTTTGAGGATCCGCATCAGGTAATTTCCAATAATCTTGGCCGGAACGGCGAAGATTTTTTTACAGGGATGAAGAAAGAAAATATGGACTTCAGTCTAAATAAGCTGCTTAACTATTCCCTTTACGAGGCCGCAGAATACTGCATTAGGTGTTTTGATCTTATGGATGGTTCTGATGCTTACCTGCAGTTCTTCCTGGATTTTATTTATGAAAACAGCCAAAAAGCCGGAGTAGGGATTTCTGAGTTTCTGGAAATCTGGCAGCGGGAAAAGGACAGGCTTAGCATAGTGGTGCCTCAGGATGAGAATGCGGTGCAAATTATGACCATTCATAAATCAAAGGGCCTTGAGTTTCCGGTGGTGATCTATCCCTTTGCAAACTCTGATTTTAGTGATACCAAAAGAGACAACCTCTGGCTGGAAATGGAAGAACCTATCCGTGAAATTCCGGTGAGTTACCTTAGCGCTTCCAAAAAAATGCTTAACTGGAATCCAAAATCCGGCAAATTATATGAAGAGTTGCTGCATCAAAAAGAACTGGACACGCTTAACGTATTTTATGTTGCCTGCACCCGCGCTTCCAAACAGCTTTATCTCCTGTCCAACCTGGACGTCGATAAAAAAGGAATTGCGAAAACCAGTAAAATTTCAGGTTTATTAATTGAATTTCTAAGGAACAAAGGGCTTTGGAAGGAAGAGGAAAAGAATTATGAAATAGGACATCTTCAGGAAGCAGAGATTCCTCCGCCTCAGGAATCGGAAACCTTTTATCAGAAGCATTTTTATTCTTCAGCTACAGAAAATAAAGCGGTGAATATAGTTACCCGCTCTGGTTCTTTATGGGATACCAGACAACAGGGGGCCATAGAAAAAGGGGAAATTGCACATGGGATCCTGTCGAAGATAAATTCTTCAGAAGATGTTGAACCCGCTTTAGAAGAAGCGGTAACAGACGGATTAATAACTTCTGAAGACCTGCCGGAAATGCGGGATTTATTAAATAAAATTTGCAAACATCCCGCACTTGCCCTCTATTTTACTTCAGAAACGCAAAACCTTAATGAAAGGGACCTGCTTACTTCTGAGGGAAAACAGCTTCGGCCAGACAGGATTGTATTAAACGGCACGGCATGTATTCTTATTGATTATAAAACCGGCGTATTGGCTGAAGCTCATAAAAATCAGCTTAATAACTATGCTGAAGTTATGGAAGAAATGGGTTACAGGGTAAAACATAAAATCCTGGTTTATATAAATGAAGAGGTTAAGCCCCTGTTTATATAAAAGAAATGTAATTTTGTAAAAAACGAAGCACATGTACGGAAAAATAAAAGAATATTTAGAAAACGAGATAGAAGAAATTAAAGAGGCCGGGCTTTATAAAAAGGAACGGATTATTACCACTCCTCAGGATGCCGTAATTAAAATATCCACCGGCCAGGAAGTGATTAATTTTTGCGCAAACAATTATCTGGGGCTTTCTTCCCATCCGGAAGTAATCCAGGCAGCTAAGGACACCATGGATACCCATGGTTTTGGCATGTCCAGCGTTAGGTTTATTTGTGGGACTCAGGATATCCACAAAGAACTGGAACATAAAATAGCCGATTTTTACGGGACAGAAGATACTATTTTGTATGCTGCGGCTTTTGATGCCAACGGCGGGATTTTTGAACCTTTGCTTACCAAAGAAGACGCTATTATTTCAGATTCCCTTAATCACGCTTCTATTATAGATGGGGTGCGCCTTTGCAAAGCGGCCCGTTACCGCTACCAGAACAGTGACATGGAAGATCTGGAAAAGCAGTTAAAAGCCGCCAATGAAAATGGTGCAAGATTTAAAATAATTGTCACAGATGGTGTTTTTTCTATGGACGGCCTGGTAGCCCCGCTCGACAAAATTTGCGACCTGGCTGAAAAATATGATGCCCTGGTTATGATAGACGATTGCCATGCTACCGGCTTTATTGGCGACATGGGAATTGGTACCCTGGAAGAAAAAAATGTTCTGGGAAGGGTAGATATTATTACCGGAACCCTTGGGAAAGCTCTTGGAGGAGCCATGGGTGGCTATACCACGGCTAAAAAAGAAATAATTGAAGTACTGCGGCAGAGGTCCAGGCCGTATTTGTTTTCCAACTCCCTTGCTCCTGCCATAGTAGGTGCTTCTATTAAAGTTTTTGAGATGCTGGAGAAGGATGATTCCCTTAGGAAGAAGTTAAAGGAAAATACCGTATATTTCAGGAACAGTATTAAAAAGGCAGGATTTGATATAATTGAAGGAGACGCTGCCATTGTTCCGGTGATGCTTTACGAAGCAAAGCTCTCCCAATTAATGGCAGAAAAGCTATTGGAAAAAGGAATTTACGTAATTGGTTTCTTTTATCCTGTAGTGCCTAAAGAACAGGCGAGAATAAGGGTTCAGCTTTCTGCAGCGCATCAAAAGGAACACCTGGATAAGGCCATACAAGCTTTTATAGAAGTGGGAAAAGAATTAAATGTCATTTAAGAAAAATGGACAAGAAAGTATTTAAAATTACCGCTTATTTTTTGCGAAAATCATGCGCAAACCGCCGCTATATAAGGATCTATTAAGAAAACTTTATTATTTCTTTCTTTGTTAATGTGCATGAAGCACATACTTTTGCTTACAGTTAACACTTAAAACTAAACTATTGAATATGAAACATTTTAGCAAGTTCTTATTAGCTTCGATGTTGTTTCTGGGAATTACTTCTGTAAATGCCCAGGATGAAAACAACCCATGGGCTATAGGTATCCAGACCAATGCGGTAGACTTCTATCCAACGGGTGAAGATGCACCAGGTCAAGGAGGTTATTTTGACCATTATTTTCAAACAGATAACTGGAACATCCTTCCTTCTGTTTCAAGACTTACCGTAGGCCGTTACATAGGTGCAGGATTTGTTGCCGAATTCGCAGGATCTATAAACCAAATTGACCAGTTTGGTACAGAATCAATCCCTCAGCTTTCTTATTACTCTGCAGGACTTTCTGCAAATTATAGTTTAAGAGCATTACTTAATGACGGCTGGTTAGATCCCGTGATTGGTGTGGGTGGTGATTATGTGTGGATTGGAGATCAGGACTCAAGCGATCCTCAAAACTTTGATGGTGTTACCCTAAACGGAAAAGTTGGGCTTAACTTCTGGTTTTCAGACAATATCGCTTTAACAGTTGAATCTAATTACAAACACTCTTTTGAAACTGAAAGTGCTTCTCACTTTCAACACGCTGCCGGTATAAAATTCATCTTCGGAGGTACTGATACTGACGGGGATGGGGTTTATGATAAAGATGACGAATGCCCGGAACAGGCAGGTCTTCCTGAATTTAACGGATGTCCAGATTCAGACGGTGATGGGATAGAAGATCGCATGGATGATTGTCCAAACGAAGCTGGCCTTGCTGAATTTAACGGATGTCCTGATTCTGATGGAGATGGTGTACCAGATAATGAAGATGAATGTCCAGATGTTGCCGGTATGGCTTCAATGAATGGATGTCCTGATTCTGATGGAGACGGAGTTGCAGACAACGAAGATGATTGTCCTGATGAGGCCGGTCCTGCAGATAATAATGGATGCCCTGAAGAAGATACTGATGGTGACGGAGTAATCGATGATGAAGATGATTGTCCTGATGTTGCCGGTACAATGGCTAATAACGGATGTCCTGAACCAACTGCTGAAGTTGTTTCTGAATTAAATGAATATTCAAATACGGTACTATTCGACCTGAATAAAGCCACAATACGCACCGAATCTGAAGAAGCACTGAATTCTATTGCAGATATCATGATGGAATATCCAAATACAGTGTTCCATATTGAAGGGCATACAGACAGTACAGGAAGTGATGAGTATAATCTTCAACTTTCCAAAGAACGTGCTGCTTCTGTAAAAGATTACCTAACAAGTCATGGTATTCCAGAAAACAGACTTACCTCTCAGGGTTACGGCGAAACTCAGCCTATTGCAACCAACAGTACTGCTGCCGGAAGACAGGAGAACAGAAGGGTTGAAATCTCTTTAGACGAGGATAAGGAAATGAGGGATTCCTCTATGTAAGTTAATTTACGAGAATTAAATTTCTATAGAAAAACGCTCCGATTCGTCGGGGCGTTTTTTATTTTTATAACATGAGATCATTTATTAAAGAGGTGCTTGAGAAAATATTGGCTTCTGAAGAAAATATTTCAGAAGCCATTTTCATTCTGCCAAGCAAAAGGGCGGGAGCTTTTCTCCTTAACGAACTGGCAGGGCTTAGTAAAAAAAGTATTTTCGCCCCGCAAATTTTTAGCATTGAAGAATTTACTGAAAAGATTTCAGGCCTTAAAAGCGTAGACAATACTATTGCCATCTTCGAGTTTTTTGAAGTTTACCGCAACTGCACACCTAAGGAAGAACTGGAAGATTTTGAAACTTTTCTAAACTGGGCACAAACATTAATTCATGATTTTAATGAAGTAGACCGCTATCTCATCAACTATAAAGAGTTTTTTAATTACCTCTCCGAAATTCAGGACATTAACCACTGGTACCTTCAGAAAGAAAAAACAGAACTGGTAAAAAATTACCTTAGATTCTGGAATACCTTACCCACATATTATGAAGAACTGAAGCAACAGTTATTGTCAAAAAACCAGGGCTACCAGGGCTTAATTTATAGAGAAGCCGCTTCCAAAATTCATGATTACCTGCAGTATAATTCCCGGAAACATATTTTTATAGGCTTTAATGCCCTTAATGCTGCTGAAGAAGAGATCTTCCAGGCGATGCTGGAAAAAATGGCAGCAGAAGTATTTTGGGATATTGATGAAATTTTTCTGCAGGACCAGGAACATGGGGCTTCCCTGTTTATTAGAGATTATTTAAAGAAATGGCCATATTACTCCTCACGCCAAAAAAAAATTGCTGTAAAGGAATACGCTTCAGAAAAAAACATCAGCATTACGGGTGTTCCTAAGAATATTGGGCAGGCGAAATATTTGGGAGAAATCCTGGCCAATATGGAGCCTTCCCAGCTTCAGAAAACTGCAGTAGTGCTGGGAGAGGAAGACTTGCTTTTGCCGGTTTTAAACAGCCTCCCTCCCAATGTGGAAGCGCTGAATATTACCATGGGCTTCCCATTAAAAAACGCTCCGTTAGCTTCTTTATTTGAAAAACTTTTTCAACTTCACCTGCATACTGAAAAGGAATACTATTATAAAGATGTCCTGGCGGTCCTAAATCATCCCGCCGTTGCGGGGATTTCTGAAGTCCCGGTTGCAAAAATCAGAAAAAAAATCAACCGGCAGAACCTGGTATATCTAAGCCCCCGTGATTTTTCAGGCCAAACTCCCACAGAAAAATCTTCCCTTTTAAACGCCTGTTTTGGCTATTGGGAAGATTCTCCTGAAAAAGCTTTGGAAAATTTTCTGGACATCATACAGGTCATCAAAAAACAACTTAAGGCATCGGGAGATACCTTAGGGCTGGAATTTTTGTACCAGTTTCACGTGCTTTTTAACAAGTTGGAAAGTCTTATTAAGGAGTACCCTCATATTAAAAACATGAAAGCCCTTTACCATTTTTACAAAGAGATTATGAGCACGCAAAGTCTGGATTTTCAGGGAAAGCCATTCCAGGGGCTGCAGCTTATGGGAATGTTGGAGTCCCGCGCCCTGGATTTTGAAAATGTAATAATTACTTCTCTAAATGAAGGGGTGTTGCCGGCGGGAAAATCCAGCAATTCCTTTATTCCTTATGATCTCAAAAAAACCTATAAGCTTCCCACCTATCGAGAGAAAGATGCCGTATATACCTACCATTTTTACAGGTTACTGCAGCGGGCAAAAAACGTTCACCTGCTTTATAACATAGAAAGTACAGGCCTGGGTGCCGGGGAAAAAAGCCGGTTTTTAACACAGCTGGAGATAGAAAAACAACCGGCGCATCATTTCAAAAAGCAACTTATAGCGCCAAAGGTAAATGTAGCCACTACCGGCCCCCGTGAGGTTAAAAAAACAGCCGCGGTCATGGAACAGCTAAAAAATCTTGCTGCTTCAGGATTTTCACCTTCCGCATTAACCACATATATCAGAAACCCTCTCGATTTTTATCACCAGTATGTTTTAGGCATACGTGAACAGGAGGAAGTAGAAGAAACCGTGGCTTACAATACACTGGGAACCGTGGTACATGACACGCTACAGGAATTTTATGAACCCTTTGAAGATCACTTTTTATCTGAAAAAACTATCTTAGGAATGATGAAAAAAGTGGATTTGGCAATTAAACATCAGTTTCAAAAAACCTACACCCGGGCACCTATGGAAAAGGGCAAGAACCTGCTCATTTTTGAAGTGGCCAAAAGATATGTTTTGAATTTTCTGAAGTTTGAGCTTAAAAGAATAAAAGATGGAGGAGAAATTAAAATCTTGCAAATAGAACGTAATTTAAAAGCTACTGTAAAAATAAATCACCTCAATTTCCCGGTCTTTCTGCGGGGAAAAGTGGACAGAGTCGAAAATTTTAATGGTATTACCAGAATTATTGACTATAAAACAGGAAAGGTGGAACAGAATAAAATTGAAATTGTAGATTGGGAATCCATAACTACAGATTACGACAAGTACAGTAAAAGCTTCCAGGTGCTTTGCTATGCAACCATGCTAAATGCCAGCCAGGAGTTTATCCAGCCGGTGGAAGCGGGAATCATTTCCTTTAAAAACATGAAAGGTGGGTTCCTTAAATTTTGTAAAAAGGATAAACCCGGGCAAAGAAGCGGAAAGAAATCTTTTATAGACAACGAAGTTTTAGAAGCTTTTGGCCTGGAATTGCAGAAATTAATTGCTGAAATCTGCAATCCTGAAATTCCTTTTATTGAAAAAGAAATAAAACCAACATTCGGAAGCTATTGAGGCAAGCCGAAAAAAATTGTAGTGAAATGGAAATCACAAAGAAAAAGAACCTTGTTTTTAATGGAAAGCACGAGAAACCCATATTAGCCGATTATTATTTTAAGGCAGACAAAAAACCAAAACCTGTAATTATCTTTTGCCATGGCTACAAAGGCTTCAAAGACTGGGGTGGCTGGGATAAAATGGCTGAACGTTTTGCGGAAGAGGGTTTCTTTTTTGTAAAATTCAACTTTTCCCACAACGGCACCACCAAAGATAATCCTACCGAATTTTTAGACATTGAGGCTTTCGGGGAAAATAATTATACCAAAGAACTGGACGATTTACAGTCGGTAATAGATTCTTTGCTTTTGCCCAATTTTACTTATGCCCAGAATATAGATCCTGCGTCTATCAATCTAATAGGCCATTCCCGTGGTGGCGGCATTGCCATTATTAAGGCTTCAGAAGAAAAAAGAATTACCAAGCTTATCACTTTTGCTTCGGTGGCCGATTTTGGTTCGCGTTTTCCCGAAGAAGAGGTGCTTGAGGCCTGGAGAGAAAAAGGTGTTCGTTATATTACCAATTCCCGCACAAAGCAGCAGCTCCCGCACCATTACCAGTTTTACACCAATTTTCAGGAAAATGAAGAGCGGCTGAATATTAAAAACGCCGCCGAAAAACTGGAAATTCCGCATCTTATTGTACATGGTAGTAACGATACCAGCGTTTCTATAGCAGATTCAGGACAGCTTTTCGAATGGAGCCCTGCACCAAAACTTTTACTGGTAGAAAATGGCGATCATGTTTTTGGAATGAAACACCCGTGGAACGAGGAGGGGCTTCCAAAAGAATTTCAATACGTGCTGGACAACACTTTGGAATTTATTAAAACCGAAAACAAGGAATTGCACGAGGCTTACGGAGAATAGCATTTCCTGGTATAGTAGGCAGTAAAAGCAAAAAACCACTGGAAACCAGTGGTTTTTGTGGAGAATATCGGAGTCGAACCGATGACCTTTTGGCTGCCAGCCAAACGCTCTAGCCAGCTGAGCTAATCCCCCGTTTGAAGGGCAAATGTAATAATTTTCTTTAAATAAAGAAATCTTTTATTTTTTTCTGTTTCTATGATAAGAGTTGCTGTGGAAAAAGATCTCCCAAACATTAAAAAGCTTACAGAAGCCTGCGCCCGTGCCATGCAGGAAAAAGGAATTTACCAGTGGAACGAGCACTATCCTTCCCGGGAGCGACTGGCTGAAGATATTCAGAAGAAAGAATTGTATGTAAAGGATAAAGATGGAAATATCGAAGGGATTATTGTGCTCACAGATTTTATGGATGAAGAATATGTGCCTGTAAAATGGTTAACCCACAGCGGAAATAATTTGTATATCCACCGGGTGGCAACCAGGCCTGAAAAGTGGGGCTCTGGTACGGGAAAGGAGTTAATGGATTTTGCGGAAGAATTTGCCAAAAACCAGAAATATAAGTCGGTGCGGCTGGATACTTTCAGTTTAAATAAAAGAAACCAGAAATTTTACGAATCCCGCGGTTATAAAAGATTGGGGGATATTTATTTTCCGAAGCAGAGCAAAGCGCCTTTCTACTGCTATGAGTTGATTCTGTAAACTTTCAGAAGATGGGGAATCGTAATTGAAATGCTATATTAGCGGCTTAAATCTTTTCGTGGAAACTTCGGTAAGTTTTAAAAATATCAACAGGATTGCCATTCCCGCCATTATAGCAGGGATTGCAGAACCGCTAATTTCCTTAACCGATATTGCAGTGATAGGCAATGTGGGTGAAAATTCTGTAGAAGCTTTGGCCGCGGCGGGCATAGTTGGCTCTTTTCTTTCTGCCCTAATTTGGATTGTTGCGCAGACGAAAACGGCAATTTCAGCGATTGTTTCGCAACATCTTGGCGCAAACCGGCTTCATGCGGTAAAAACTTTGATTCCCCAGGCAATTACTTTTAATCTTATCTTCAGTTTACTCATTTACGCCATTACGGCTTTTTTTGCGGAAGCTATTTTCAGTGCCTATAATGCCGAAGGGCTTATACTTAATTATGCCCAGGAATATTATCAAATACGCGCCCTGGGATACCCTCTAACCCTGGTCACATTTGCCATATTTGGCGTTTTTCGCGGCCTGCAAAATACTTTGTGGGCGATGAAATGCAGTTTAACCGGTGCCGTAGTTAACGTGGCTTTAGATTACCTGCTGGTTTATGGAATAGAAGGTTTTATTCCTCCCATGCACCTTGCGGGTGCAGCATACGCCAGCCTTGCTGCCCAGGCGGTAATGTTCATTATGGCATTTTGGTTCTTTTTCAAAAAAACTCCGTTTCACATGAAACTGAGCTTTAAAATCAATCCTCAAATGCGTCCCCTATTGCTCATGGCAGCTAACCTTTTTGTGCGTACCGCTGCCCTTAATTTTGCCATTTATCTGGCCAATGCTTATGCCACAGATTACGGGAAAAATTACATTGCCGCCCAAAGCATTCTTATGAATATATGGCTGTTTTTCAGCTTTTTTATAGATGGTTACGCCAATGCGGGAAATGCTATTGGGGGCAGGCTTTTAGGCGCTAGGGATTATAAAAACCTATGGGAATTAAGCAAGAAAATAAGCCTTTACGCTGTTTTGATTGCCCTGATCTTAATGGCCATCTGCGGAATTTTTTATGATGAAATCGGCTGGCTTTTCAATAAAGAAGCAGGCGTACTGGCATTGTTTTCTTCCGCTTTCTGGATCGTTTTAATCATGCAGCCGGTAAATGCAATTGCTTTTATGTTCGACGGAATTTTTAAAGGCCTGGGCGAAGCAAAATATCTTCGGAATGTATTATTAGTGGCTACCTTTCTTGGTTTTACTCCTGCCCTTCTAATTTCGGATTACTTCGGATTAAAATTATACGCGATCTGGATGGCTTTTTTTGTATGGATGCTTATAAGGAGCAGTGCCCTTGTTATTCAATTCCGAAGAAAATATTTAAATAAGGAAGTCTAATTTTCCCAATTTTCAGTCTATTCTTTTTACCTCTTAATGCTCCTCCTCTTTTTACAAGGGGAGGTGGCCATAGGCCGGAGGGGTTTAGACAGGCTAAAAAATTGCACTTTATCATGCTATATTGAGTAACAATTATAATATTCTCCTTTATAGTTATAAATTTGAGAAAATAGAATTAAAAATGACTACCACACGCGAGAACGGAAGCTTATATACCAAAATTGAAAATAAAATTGCCACGCTGGAATTTGGGCATCCTGCCAGCAATTCTTTCCCTTCAGAACTTCTGGAAAGGCTGGAAAAGGAAATTAATAAACTCTCAGAAGATGAAAATGTAAATGTGATCATCCTGAAATCTGAAGGAGAAAAGGCTTTTTGTGCCGGCGCCTCTTTTGATGAACTTATGGCGATAGAAAACCTGCAGCAGGGGAAATTATTCTTTTCGGGTTTTGCCAGGGTGCTTAATGCCATGCGAAAATGTAAAAAACTTATCCTGGGCCGCATACAGGGAAAAACTGTGGGTGGCGGCGTGGGCCTTATTGCCGCCTGCGATTATGCCATGGCCACAGATGCAGCCGCGATTAAATTATCAGAGTTAGGCATTGGCATTGGCCCATTTGTAATTGCCCCGGCAGTGGAGCGTAAAATAGGAACCGCAGCGCTGGGAGAATTGAGCCTGGCGGCGCATGAATGGAAAAATGCCTATTGGGCCAAAGAAAAAGGCTTATACGCCAAAGTCTTTGAATCTATAAAGGATCTGGATAATGAAGTTGAAATTTTTACTGAAAAACTGGCTTCGTATAATCCCCAGGCCCTTCTTGAAATGAAAAAGATTTTATGGAAAAATTCTGAAAACTGGGATCATCTTTTGGAAGAAAGAGCGGCGATTTCAGGAGCGCTTGTACTATCAGATTTTACCAAAAACGCACTTTCTAAATTTAAAAAGTAAATCATGCTCAAATTTGAAATTGCCCTCACTTCAAATCCCGATAACTGGGCGTATAAAATGGGATATTTTGTAGGCCAAAACTACATTTTTATTGCTGCAACCGTCCTGGTAGCCCTTATTGCCATAGTATATTTGATAATAAGGAACAGGAAAAAGCATGCAGAGACAATTAAGTGAAAATCTTATTCCGTAAGAACAGCATTTTATAAATCCTTTGTATCTTGTGTATCTTGGTTGTTGAGTGGAGAGTTCAGCGAAAATCATATCTGCGCAATCTGCGGAAGAAAAATGGGAAGATTGTAAAGTGGAAACTCCGGGGAAGTTCAAGAAGAAAACCACAACCCCACAACCCAAAACTTATACTTGGTAACGTACAACTAATATTGGCAACAGAAATTCTAATAACAAAACCATGATTATTCTCCAGGAACATTTACCGCAGGTACGCGATGCCACCGAAGAAGAAAACTGGGGCTTTACATTATGGGAATTTATTACCGGAAACTGGATCTACCTCCTTGCAATTTTATTTATTCTGGCGGTTTTCTTCTATGCGCGGTACAACTGGAGAAAAAGGCACGAGCAATGACGCAGCAGGACACCCCTTCTGAAGAAACCTGGGAAATTTTGAGTTTTTTAAGCGGCTATGGTTTCTGGCTAATTATTGCCCTTATTCTTGTTTTTGTGGTTTTCTATAAAAAATTCCGCAAATAACTTATCTTGTTTTAAGCCACCCGGTAATGCTAAGCCTTTCCTGTTTTACCGGTTTTACCTCATGTTCCAGTAACTGGCTTTCAAAAATCACCACTCTTCCCGGGAAAGGGAAAAAGCTTTCTGAAGTTTCCTCTCCATTTTTCTCTTTATAAATTACCAGTTCCCCGCCATTTTCCGGTTTCCAGTCTTCCTGGTTCAGGTAGCAAACAAGTGATAACTTCCTTCTGCCGTCATTTTGAAAAGTATCCAGGTGGCGCTTGTAAAAAGTCCCTTCAGGATATAAAGCATAATGAAATTCTTTGGTAAGAATTCCCAAAAAGCAGGTTTTATTCAAATAATCTATAAGAGAATTAATTTTATTGAAAAACAAATTTTCCGCCGGGCCGGCTTCCGCTTCGTTCAGCCACAGTATAAAATCTCCCCGTACCGATTTTTTAACAATTTCATTAGTGCGGTTACCAATGGCAGCTTTTTTGAAATTATCCTCTTCATATTTTAAATGCAAAGAATTGCGGAGCGCTTCCACTTCCTCCAAATCAAAAAAAGAATCGATTACCGAATATTGCTTTTCCAGCAAATCGGTTATAATCTGCTCATAAAGCGGAATTTCTCTAAACTCCAGCTGCTCAAATAATTCTTCTGTTGCACTTTCCATAGCGAAATAAATTTTGCAAATATATATTAGAAAATGATGGGATATATAAAAATTTTAAGCCCTAAAAAACCTTTATCTTTGCAACAAATTCAATAAAGGATGAGCAAAATAAGGATTACCAAGCAATTCTCTTTTGAAACCGGCCATGCCCTTTACGGGTACGATGGCAAGTGCCGCAATGTTCACGGCCACAGTTATAAACTTGCCGTAACGGTTATTGGCGAACCTATAAATGATGATAAGAATGTAAAATATGGCATGGTGATCGATTTTGGGGACCTCAAAAAAATCGTGAAATCTGAAATTGTAGATAAATTTGATCACGCCACTGTGTTTAACAAAAATACGCCGCACCTGGAACTGGCCGAAGAGCTAAAATCCCGGGGCCACCACGTGATTTTGGTAGATTACCAGCCCACCAGCGAAAATATGGTGACAGACTTTGCCGAAAAAATCAAAAAGCACCTGCCTTCCCACATTGGTTTATTCTCCTTAAAACTGCAGGAAACCGAAACTTCTTTTGCCGAGTGGTATGCTTCCGATAATAATTAGGGCGCAGCCCATACGGGCCCGGGCTATCCGCTTTTAGTCCCGCGAAAAGCGGGAGCTAACCGCTGCTATCCCTTGCGCAACCTCCCCGGCCTACGGCCACCCTGCCCCAGTGCTGCACTTTATTTCCTTAAGATCGCAATTAGAAAAAAATTTGTAATCATAGCTCCTTCCCTTTAAAGGGAAGGTGGATTAATCTTTGAAAGAAGATCAAGACGGAAGGGTAAATAGTGAAAAATCATCCAAACAACATCGCAAGACGATAGCCGAAGCAATTTGCTAATAATTGTTGCAAACATTGTTCCTGCTAAAAATTAAAAAAATTGCTTCGCTCTACTGTGTTTCGCTCGCAATGGCAACACTAATGAAACTACTGTTATGCCGATTTAAAGCTCCTTCCCTTTAAAGGGAAGGTGGATCTTCGAAAGAAGATTAAGACGGAAGGGTAATATAGAAAAGAGCACCAAACAATTCCATAATCGCAGTCTCCAAACCTAAAATATTTATCTTTACGCTCCAGAATACACTGTATGAAAATCCCGGAAGGCAAAAAAATCTATTTTTCCAGCGATAACCACCTTGGCGCTCCCACCAGGGAAGACAGCAGGCCACGGGAATTAAAATTTGTAAAATGGCTGGACGAAATAAAACAGGACGCGGCGGCCATTTTCTTAATGGGAGATTTATTCGATTTCTGGTTTGAATATAAACATGTAGTTCCAAAAGGCTTCGTACGCACCTTAGGAAAACTCGCTGAAATTAAAGACAGTGGTATTCCCGTTTATTTCTTTGTGGGCAACCACGATTTATGGATGGACGATTATTTTGAGGAAGAACTTAATATTCCCGTCTATCATAAACCCCAGGAATTTGAATTTAACAACAAGAAATTCCTCATTGGCCACGGGGATGGACTTGGGCCCGGCGACCACGGTTATAAAAGGATGAAAAAGGTCTTTACCAATCCGTTTTCAAAATGGCTCTACAGGTGGCTTCACCCGGATCTTGGCGTGCCGCTGGCACAATATTTTTCAGTGAAAAACAAGATGATTTCAGGAGATGAAGACCAGGAGTTTTTAGGAGAACACAAAGAATTTCTAATCCAATACTGCAGGCGAAAACTGGAAAAAAAACATTATGATTACTTTTTATTCGGGCACCGGCATTTACCAATGGAATTCAGGTTAAGTGAAACTTCTCTCTACATTAATACAGGCGACTGGATTAATTACTACACCTATGCAGTTTTTGACGGGAAAGAACTAAAATTAGAAAAGCTTGAAAATCAAAAAAATTAATTCCAGCAAATTTCATCAACATAGTTTCGAAGATTTACCTTAAATAAGGTGCCTTCAACAAGATCGGAAATTTCTTCCAGTTCCTGCCTTGTTAAGGCAAAATCCATTTTCAGCAAAGGTGATTTCACTAAGATACTCCTGCAGCTTTTCTTATCACATTTGCAGTAGTTATGCTGGGCCGCAGTTCTTATATTTCCTGAAAACTGGATAAGCTCCTCCTTTCGCAGGTAAAACCCCATATCTTTAAACACAAGCTGGATCCGGTTTGGATCGGCATGCAAATCGGGATTTCGCCACCTGAAAGCGATGCCAAATTTGTTGTGGTAAATTACATCTACATCTTCCATCCTTGAATGTATTTCTCCAAAGATAAAATTATTATTTAAAATGAATCTAAATAGAAGTAGTTTATTCAGAAATATCCTTGAGTTTTAGCTGCAGGGAAACAGTGCCATTATATTCATTTTCATCTATGGCATACACGGCTTTAAAAATTTTATTTTGAGCAATAATTTCCAGTTTTTTACCTAATCCAAAACCAATAACATTAAAAACAGGCTTTTTCCCATCCTGTTTTACCTGGCATTTTAAGTGGCTGTCCTCTGCGCCCACACATTTTCCAAAGCCGGTATCCCTAAGATTTTGGGTAAGGAAAACAGGGGACATATTACCAGGCCCAAAGGGCGCAAATTGTTTTAATATCCGGTAAAATTTTGGGGTGATCTCCTCCAGGTCTATTTCGGCATCAATAGAAATTTCAGGAATGAGCAGGTTTTTATCTATAGTTTCAGCAACCACTTCTTCAAACTTTAATTTAAAATTTTCATATTCCGAAACCAGAAGGGTGAGGCCGGCAGCATATTTATGACCGCCGAATTGCTCAATGTGCTCTTTACAGGATTCCAGCGCATCATAAACATCAAAACCTTTTACGGAGCGGGCAGAAGCCGCCAGTTTGTCTCCGCTGCGGGTGAAAACCAGGGTAGGCCGGTAATAGGTTTCGGTAAGGCGGGAAGCCACAATACCAATAACTCCTTTATGCCAGTTTTCCTGGTACACCACGGTGGTAAGCCGTTCCTGCTCCTGCAATTCTTCTATTTGAGCGAGTGCTTCAGCGGTAATGGTTTTATCGGCGTCCCGGCGATCGGAATTATAATTCTCGATTTCTGCCGCAAATTGTATAGCAGTCAATTCATCTTCTTCAGTTAAAAGATTTACCGCATGTTGCCCGTGTTTCATCCTGCCGGCAGCGTTAATACGTGGCGCAAGGATAAAAACCACATCGGTTATGCTGATTTTTTCCTTTTTCACCTGTGCAAGAACAGCTTTAAAACCTGCCCGGGGTGCCACGTTAATCACATTCAGTCCATGGTAGGCCAGTATGCGGTTTTCGCCGGTTATGGGCACAATATCGGCTCCAATAGCGGTAGCAACAAGGTCCAGGTAGGGCAGCAGGATTTCGGTTGCCAGTCCCTTCCTGGCTGCAAGCGCCTGGATTAACTTAAATCCCACCCCGCAACCGCAAAGTTCTTTATAAGGATATTCGCAATCTTCCCGCTTAGGGTCCAGAACAGCTACCGCAGAAGGAATTTCGGTTCCGGGACGGTGGTGGTCGCAAATAATAAAATCTACACCTTTTTCTTTAGCGTAAGCTACTTTTTCAACCGCTTTAATGCCGCAATCCAAGGCAATGATGAGGCTTATATCATTATCTGCGGCAAAATCTATCCCTTTATAAGAAATACCATAACCTTCATCATACCTATCCGGGATATAGGTGGCCACATTGGTGGAAAATCTCTTCAGGAAAGAAAACATAAGGGCAACACTGGTGGTACCATCTACATCATAGTCGCCATAAACCAGTATATTTTCTTCATTTTTAATTGCCTTCTCAATTCTTTCCACGGCCATATCCATATCTTTCATAAGGTACGGGTCATGCAAATCCCTGAGAGAGGGCCTGAAAAATTTCTTTGCTTCTGCAAAGGTTTCAATTCCCCGCTGTACTAAAAGAGAAGCTATGGGTTTTCCTACGCCAAGGCTTTTTGCCAGCTCGGCCACGGTCTGTTCATTAGGTTTCGGTTTAAGGGTCCAGCGCATTTCCATAAGGAATTTGGTGAATTAAGGTAGTAAAAGAAAAAGGATTATTTGGGCTGGAGCGCCTGTTCTTTAAAATGAATTCCGTCCCAGCCGTATTGCATGAAATTTCGGATATTTTGGTGGGAATCCCCTGCAGGGTTTTTAAGAACCTGTTCAAAATATATTTCCCCAAAACAAGCAAGGCTTTGTGCTTTATCCAAACCATGCATTTGTGCAAAAGAAAAGATTTTACAACTGCCGTTATTTTCACCTGCCGCATTTTCAATTTTGCCGTTTGTAAAAGCAACAGGTTTAAAATGGTAGTTTTCATCTATAAGTTTTATGGTTTGCTCAAAAGTATTCTCCTGAGGCTTTTCTTTTAAACCACTAATAAATTCTTCTGTTTTCATAATAAAATTTGCTGCGAAGATGCCAATAATTATTAGTGAGGCACAAAAATATCCATTTTAATATACTCTTTTTTATGCTTATTTTACCCTCATAAAATTCGCGATGGAAAAGATACAGGGACAATTTGTAGATATTGAGGCAAGGGATATTTTCCCTGCTGAAATTAGTATAAGAGATGGCAAAATAGCCAAAATTGAAAGGGCAGCCCATAATGTTAAAAATTACCTTATGCCGGGCTTTACAGATGCCCATATACATATAGAAAGTTCTATGCTGGTTCCTTCAGAATTTGCAAGGCTGGCGGTATTGCACGGTACTGTTGCAACGGTGTCTGATCCTCATGAAATTGCCAATGTGTTGGGAAAAGAGGGTATTGAATTCATGATTGAAAACGGGAAAAAAGTGCCGCTGAAATTCCATTTTGGAGCGCCTTCCTGTGTACCCGCCACCGAATTTGAAACCGCCGGCGCAGAGCTGAATGTTGATGATATAAGAGACCTTATGACTTCTCCGGATATTTATTATCTGGCAGAAGTGATGAATTACCCGGGCGTCCTGGCGGGAAATTCAGAAATCATGAAAAAAATAAACTGGGCCAGATACTTTAAAAAACCAGTAGATGGGCATGCTCCTGGATTGCGGGGAGAAAGCGCCTGGAAATATGCCGCGGCAGGTATTTCTACAGATCATGAATGCTATACTTATGAAGAAGCCAGGGAAAAACTTTCTTTGGGAGTAAAGGTAATTATAAGGGAAGGCAGCGCGGCTAAAAATTTTGATGCGCTTATAAATCTGCTGCCCCAAAATTACGAAAACATGATGTTTTGTTCTGATGATAAACATCCTGACGACCTGTTGCTGGGGCATATAAATGAACTTTGTGCCAGGGCAGTTAAAGAAGATATTGATGTATTTAAAATACTAAAGGCGGCCTGTATAAATCCTGTGAAGCATTATAATCTTGAGGTAGGGCTGCTCCAAGAAGGTGATGCTGCCGATTTTATTGTGGTGGAAGATTTGAAAAATTTTAAGGTCCTGCAAACCTTCATTAATGGAGAAAAAGTAGCCGAAAATGGCCAGTCTTTTATTCCTTCTGTAGAATTTGATAAACCCAATAACTTCCATACTTCCATAAAACAGCCCGAAGAATTCGAGGTTAAAGCTGATAAAAAAGACTTAAAAGTAATTGAAGCTGTAGATGGCGCTTTAATCACCAATGAACTTCAACAGCAGGGATTAATTAAAGATGGCAAATTTATTGCCGATGTGGAAAATGATATTTTAAAGATCACGGTGGTAAACCGTTATGAAAATGCGCCCCCAGCCGTCGCTTTTATTAAAAACTTCGGCCTTAAAAAAGGAGCTATTGCCAGCTCTGTGGCGCATGATTCTCATAATATCATTGCCGTGGGAACTTCAGATAAGGCATTAGCCAACGCGGTAAACCATATTATTGAAAACAAAGGAGGAATTTGTGCGGTAGAAGATGAAAAAGCGAAGGTTCTTCCCCTGCCCGTTGCCGGGATAATTAGTGATAAAAACGGCTGGGAAACAGGAAAGCTTTACCAGGAAATCGATGCTATGGCCAAAGAGCTGGGCAGCACCCTTAAAGCTCCTTTTATGACACTCTCTTTTATGGCTTTGCTGGTAATCCCGGATTTAAAACTTTCAGATAAAGGCTTGTTCAGCGGGAAAAATTTTGAGTTTGTAACACCATAACAACTATTTTTTTCCGGCTACAATCACGACTATTTCCCCTTTAGGAGGTTTTTCTGTATAATGCTGAAGCACTTCCGCAGCAGTGCCACGTATGGTTTCTTCATGTAGTTTTGTGATTTCCCTGGAAATAGAAACCTGGCGGTCCTCCCCAAAATAGGCTACAAAATGGCCCAACGTTTTTAATAATTTATGAGGAGATTCGTAGAAGATCATGGTCCGGGTTTCTTCGGCAAGCAATTTTAACCGGGTTTGCCTTCCTTTTTTTACGGGAAGGAAACCTTCAAAAATAAACTTATCGTTGGGAAGCCCGCTGTTTACCAGCGCCGGCACGAACGCGGTGGCGCCAGGAAGGCAATCTACTTCTACCCCGGCCTCTACACAGGCCCTGGTGAGTAAAAATCCGGGATCTGAAATTGCCGGTGTTCCCGCATCACTTATTAAAGCTATGGTTTCGCCACTTTTAATACGCTGCACAATCCCCTCCACCGTTTTATGCTCATTATGCATGTGATGACTGTGCATTTGGGTGGAAATATCAAAGTGCTTCAGCAGTTTTCCGCTGTTACGGGTATCTTCGGCCAGAATAAGATCGGCTTCTTTTAGAACCCTTATCGCCCGCAGGGTAATATCTTCAAGATTTCCTATTGGAGTGGGAACAAGAAAAAGCTTACCCATGCCTAAAGATGGTTTTCAATTTTTTTAGTTGAATTTATTTTCAATTTTTTCCCAGAAACGATGCTCCTGTTCTTCTTTTCCTTCCCAGTTGTTATAATCTGGCTTCACCACAAGCTGAATAAATTTATGTGCTTCTTCCAGGGAATCAAAAGTATTTAACTGGGAAATCACCCGGTTATAATCTGCTGTATTTCCTTCAAATAAATGTTTTATAAAAGAAAGGCGTTCATTCAGGCCAATGTTAATACCCTTCTTTAGCCTGTCGTTCAGCGATCTTGGGCGTTGCACCTTCCCGTTCTGGTTTACCGGCTCAAATTCTGGCAGGCTGTCATAATCTACTCCAAAATCATGAAAATCTCCTTGCCGTTTTTTTCTGTCTCCGGGCTTATTGGATTCATCGCTATGAGGCTGTGGTGAATCCCGTCTTAGCTGAGGCTGTGAAGTATGAGGTTGCGAAGGGCTTTTTTCCTGTGGAGGGGTTTGGTCCTGCGCTGGATTTTGAGACGGTGAAGGAACCTGATGTGGCCCCGGTTCTCTGGGTTTTGGCGGATGTGCAGCCCCCCCAGGAACCTGCTCTTCTGCAGGGGTAGACTCAAATAAATTATGAAACTGATCTGCTTCGGGAGGCATTTGCGAAACAATATTTTTAATTTTTTCCGTAGCAGGTTCGGTAATAGATTCAGAGTCGCTGTATTCAGTCCCATCCGGCGCAAAATAACTCGCACGCTCTTTGTCTGCTTCCCGTTTCCTTTGTTCCTGCTGAAGATCTTCTTTTGGTTCTTCCTTCTCTTTTTTCATTTGCGGCTGCGCTTCAGCCTCCTCCATAAACTTTTCGGTAAAAGCCAGCAATGTTAGTTTTTCATAAATCTTCAGAACTTCATTCTTCAGACTCGCTATATCATTATTAGATTTATTTTTTAAGATCTTTTCTGCAAGATGGTAAAGTTCCTGTTCTATCTTCTTTTTCATTTCATTAAATTTTGTGACATCAGACGATGATTCAGTTATAAAACAGCGGTTTTCTGGTTTTTTATTCTGAAATATTCACACCTGCGCAAAAATTTCCAGAGAAATTACCAATTCAAAATTTACCGCGAAGCTCGCTGCGGCCTTTTATAAATTTAAGGCTTAGCCCTTCGGCAAGGCTTGTATTTTTAATAAATTTGTTCCACCTTTATACGAAACGAGCTTATTCCGATTTCGATTTGAAAATTACAAAATGTTTCTCGAAAATACAGTAAATCACGAAGAGCAATTTGGGTGGATTGAGGTAATTTGCGGAAGTATGTTTTCGGGTAAAACTGAAGAACTGATCCGCCGACTCAAACGCGCTCAATTTGCCAAACAAAAAGTAGAAATTTTTAAACCTGCTATAGACATTCGTTACGACGAGGAAATGGTGGTTTCCCATGATGCTAATGAAATACGGTCTACTCCTGTTCCTTCTGCCTCAAACATCAGGCTTCTCGCCGATGGATGCGATGTAGTGGGAATAGATGAAGCCCAGTTTTTTGATGATGAAATTGTCACCGTTTGTAACGACCTGGCCAACCGCGGGGTTAGGGTGATTGTTGCCGGCCTGGATATGGATTTTAAAGGAAACCCTTTTGGGCCTATGCCAAACCTTATGGCTACTGCCGAGTATGTAACAAAAGTGCATGCAGTTTGTACCCGCACAGGAAATCTCGCACAGTTTAGCTATAGAAAAGCGGTAAATGACGATCTTGTTTTTCTTGGCGAGAATGAAGAATACGAGCCATTAAGCCGGGCAGCATACTACAAAGCGATGCTAAAAGAACGGGTAAGGAAACTGGAGGTGAATAACGCGCAGGAACTCAACCCGAAACCAAAGCAAAAAAATGCCTGAAGCACACGAAACAGTACTGGAAATAGATCTTGGCGCCCTTGCCCATAATTATAGAACCATTCGATCCAAAGTACCGGCCGATGTTAAATTTATGGCGGTAATAAAAGCTTATGCCTACGGAAATGACTCTGTAAGCTTTGCGCGAAAACTGGAAGAATTAGGGGCCAATTATTTGGCAGTGGCTTATATACAGGAAGGCGTGCGGCTGCGTGCCGCAGGAATCACCGCTCCGGTGATGATCTTTCACCCGCAAAAAGAAAATTTTGAACAACTTATAGAGCACTGCCTGGAACCAAGTCTTTACAGCGAGAAGTTACTGAGAGAATTTATTGCTTTTGCTGAAGAAAAAAAACAGAAAGACTATCCGGTTCATATAAAATTTAATACCGGCATGAACCGGCTTGGGTTTGCTGAAAAAGCAACCGAAAAAGTTTTTGAAATTCTCCGTAACACTTCAGCCGTAAAAGTACATTCTGTTTTTTCCCATCTTGCGGCAAGTGAAGACTGGAAAGAGCGGGAATTTACTTTAAACCAGATTAACAGGTTCCGCAGCATTGCGCAAAAGTTTATAGAAGAGTTCAGCTATGAACCTTTACTTCATATTTGTAATACTTCGGCTATTTTTAATTATCCTGAAGCTGCTTTAAGCATGGTGAGAAGCGGGATTGGTTTGTATGGCTTCGGAAATGATAAAAATATAGATGCAAATCTTAAACCGGTAGGAACCTTAAAAACCATTATCTCGCAGATACAACACCTGGAACCGGGAGACACCGTGGGCTACAACAGGACTTATAAAGTAGACAAACCTTCTAAAATAGCCACACTCCCCCTTGGATATGCCGATGGCATCCACCGCAAATATGGTAATGAAAAAACCGGAGTATATATTCACGGCCAGTTTGCTCCAATTGTGGGGAATGTTTGTATGGATATTATAATGATAGATGTTACTGAAATTGATTGCAAGGAGGGGGATGAAGTAATTGTTTTTGGTAACGTGCAACACGCCACAAGATTCGCAGAAGCCGGTAATACCATTTCGTATGAATTAATAACCGGCATTTCCCAACGCGTGACCAGGTTGATCCTTGAAGAGGAACAATAACTAAATTATATTTATCTTAGCACACTACTAATCAAATACTTATATCAAATGGCTTTTTTTAAAGATTTCAAGGCCTTTCTCATGAAAGGTGACATTATCGCCCTGGCTACGGCCGTAGTGATGGGAGCAGCATTCAACAAGATTATAGCTTCTGTGGTAGCCGATATCCTGATGCCTATAATAGGAGTGCTTACCGGCGGAGCAGACTTTTCCCAAAAATTCTTTGCGCTTAACGGGGAACATTATGAAACCCTGGAAGCCGCCAAAGAAGCTGAGGCTGCCGTTTTAACTTATGGCAATTTAATCCAGGCCATTATTTATTTTGTGATCGTGGCATTTTTTATATTCTTACTCCTAAGAGCTTATGAAAAAACCAAAACAAAGAAAGAGGCTCCAAAAGTAGCTGCGCCAAAAGGACCTTCCCAGGAGGAATTGCTTATTGAAATAAGAGACGAGCTTAGAAAAAATAATGCCCCACAGGCATAAAAATACGTGCACCGCTATACTGCACATTTTAGAAGTAGCAATTAACCTAAACCCCTTGCGAAGGTGAGGGGTCTTTTTTTAACAAAATGTACAAATTGGTTTAAAAAACTTACTTTCATGAATTTTAGGCGTTTAGTAGTGCTTCAGAATAATTTTGAATAATACATTTGCACATAAGAATTAGGAACCCGGATTTTTGAAATCTGTGAGGTCTCCTACTAAATAAAATTTATAAAATGAAAATAGCAGTAGTAGGCGCTACGGGAATGGTAGGCCAGGTAATGTTAAAAGTATTAGAGGAGAGAAATTTTCCTGTAGAGGAATTATACCCGGTGGCTTCGGAAAAGTCGGTTGGAAAAAAAGTGCAGTTTAAAGGCAGAGATTATGAAGTGATTGGACTTGAAACCGCTGTTTCAAAAAAACCTGATATCGCTATTTTTTCAGCTGGTGGGGGCACTTCTTTAGAATGGGCTCCAAAATTTGCCGAAGCAGGAACCACCGTGATCGATAATTCTTCAGCATGGAGAATGGATGCTTCTAAAAAACTGGTGATCCCGGAAATTAATGCCAAAGAACTGACTAAAGAAGATAAAATTATTGCAAATCCAAACTGCTCCACCATTCAGTTATTGATGGCCTTAAAACCACTGCATGATAACTATAAAATAAAGCGAGTAGTGGTTTCTACTTACCAGTCTATTACCGGAACCGGCGTAAAAGCGGTTCAGCAGCTGGAAAATGAATATGCCGGAGAAAAAGGGGAAATGGCCTATCCTTATCCCATCCACAGGAATGCATTGCCCCATTGTGATGTTTTTGAAGATAACGGCTATACCAAGGAAGAGATGAAGCTTACCAAAGAGACCAAAAAAATCCTGGGAGACGATTCAGTAAAAGTAAGCGCTACTGCAATCAGGATTCCGGTAGTTGGCGGCCACAGCGAATCTGTAAATGTTGAGTTTGAAGCTGATTTTGAAGAAAAGGAAGTTCGTAAGATTCTAAACGATTTTCCCGGCGTTACCGTGCAGGACAATCCAGATACCAATACCTATCCCATGCCTATTTATGCGGAAGGAAAAGATGATGTTTTTGTGGGAAGGATTAGAAGGGACTATTCTCAGCCAAACACCTTAAACATGTGGGTGGTTGCCGATAACCTTAGAAAAGGCGCGGCCACAAATGCAGTACAGATTGCGGAATATTTACTAAAAAATAAACTTGTGTGATTATTTTTTAAAACATTATTTTAGAAACGCCTGTAGGATCGTAACTTACAGGCGTTTTTTATAATAAACCCTATCTATGTATATGAAAAAAATTATAACCGGAATTCTCGCCATTGGCGCATTAGCTGCCTGCGATAATTCTAAAAATGAAAAAGAAGTAGCCTTGAATTATCCTGAAACTAAAAAAGTAGACACCACTACCAACTATTTTGGAACTGAAGTAAAAGACCCCTACCGCTGGCTGGAAAATGACCGAAGTGAGGAAACCGAAGATTGGGTGGAGGCCCAGAATGCGGTCACTTTTGATTACTTAAAAAGTATTCCATTTAGAAAAGAGCTTGAAAACCGCCTTTCTGAATTATGGAATTATGAAAAAATAGGCTCTCCTTTTACTGAAGGTAACTACATTTATTTCTATAAAAATGATGGTTTGCAGAACCAGTACGTGGTATACAGAAAAAAATCTGAAGATGCCGAGCCGGAAGTTTTCCTGGATCCCAATAACTTCAGTGAAGATGGAACCACTTCGCTTAGCGGACTTAGTTTTTCTGAAAATGGAAAAATGGCTGCGTATAGTATCTCTGAAGGCGGAAGCGACTGGAGAAAGATTATTGTAATGGATGCCGAAACCAAAGAGATTGCTGAAGATACCATCCGGGATGTGAAATTCAGCGGGGTATCCTGGAAAGGCAATGAGGGTTTTTACTATTCCAGCTATGAAAAACCGGAAGGCAGCGAACTTTCAGCTAAAACAGATCAGCACCGTTTATTCTATCATAAATTAGGCACCAAACAAAGTGAGGATAAACTCATTTTCGGGGGAACTGAATATCAAAAGCATCGTTATGTTGGTGGAAATGTGAGCGAAGACAATCGCTATTTGTTCATTTCAGCAAGAAATTCCACTTCAGGAGGAAAACTTTTTATGATGGACCTTTCTGAAAAGAACCCGGAATTAAAGGCTATTATTGGCAATGAGGATACCGATTCTTATGTGATCGATAATGAAGGCAGCAAATTATATATTGTTACCAACCTTGATGCCCCAAACCGAAGGGTGGTAACGGTAGATGCCGCCAATCCGCAGCCCGAAAACTGGGAAGATTTTATCCCTGAAACCGAAAACGTGCTAAGCCCTTCTACTGCGGGAGGATATTTTTTCGCGGAATATATGGAAGACGCTATTTCGAAGGTCAAACAATACGATTATGAGGGGAATCTTGTGCGCGATGTGGAATTGCCAGGCATAGGCTCTGCCGGTGGTTTTGGCGCCAAAAAAGACGAGGATGTGCTTTAAACGCCGGGAACCATCTATAAATATAATATTGAAGAAGGAACTTCAGAAGTTTATAACAAGCCTAACATCGATTTTAATTCGGACAATTACGAAAGTAAGCAGGTGTTCTTTACTTCAAAAGATGGCACCAAAGTTCCAATGATTATCACTCATAAAAAGGGACTGGAGCTTGATGGTAAAAATCCTACCATCCTTTATGGTTACGGCGGATTCAATATTAGCCTTACCCCATCTTTTAGCACCGCAAATGCCGTGTGGCTGGAGCAGGGTGGGATCTATGCTGTTCCAAACCTTCGTGGGGGTGGCGAATATGGAAGAGAATGGCACGACGCTGGGATCAAGATGAAAAAGCAAAATGTATTTGACGACTTTATCGCTGCTGCAGAATATCTTATTGACAACAATTACACTTCCAGGGATTATCTTGCCATTCGCGGTGGATCTAATGGCGGATTGCTTGTTGGCGCTACCATGACCCAGCGTCCTGACCTTATGAAAGTGGCTTTGCCGGCCGTTGGGGTGATGGACATGTTGCGCTATCACACCTTCACCGCAGGTGCGGGCTGGGCGTATGATTATGGTACGGCTGAAGACAGCAAGGAAATGTTTGATTATTTGTATGGTTATTCTCCTGTTCATAATGTGGAGGTGGGAACAGAATATCCTGCTACTTTAATTACCACAGGAGATCATGACGACCGAGTGGTACCGGCGCATTCCTTTAAATTTGCTGCTGAATTGCAGGAAAAACAAGCCGGGAACGAGCCTGTTCTAATTCGTATTGAAACCAAGGCGGGGCATGGCGCGGGGAAACCCACCAAAATGATCATTGAAGAATATGCCGATATTTTTGGTTTTACGCTTTATAATATGGGTTACAAGGTTTTACCAAATAAAGTGGAAGAAAAAGTAAAAGGATAACACCTCTTCTGAATACAAATAAGCTGTCCGGGGTTTTTCATAATGCCAGACAGCTTTTTTATTTTAAATTTTTTCAAGGTTTCCATCTTCATCAACCAGGTAAGCGTTCTCGGCCAATTCCAGGATTTCCTCTTTATCATCTGAATAGGCTTCAATAATGCGGAATTCCCCGTTAACGTCTTCTTGCAGCCTTCTTACTTTTTCCTGGTCGTTACAGGCTTTGCCTATCACTTCATAATTGCCGTTTTTAAACTCTGTTTTGGTCCCGAGCACCTTTACCGGCAATAAATCTTCCAGATATTTGGTATACACTTCAAAACCGCCGGTGATAATATACACCTCCACATCTTCAGCTTTAAACTTTTTAATATCCGAAAGCATTTTCTCCCGGAATTTATCGGGAAATTCCATATTCCAGAATTCCTCGGCATACCTTTTTACGGTATCTGGCGGAAGGTTTTTTAAGTAATTATAAAAATTCTCTTTAAAAAAGGTCTTGCTTATCACCTTCATTTTCCCCATCAATTTCAGCCCGGAAAGCTGGAATAAGTGAAGCAGCTTATAGCCCTTTTTGTAACAGATAAACTTGAAAAATTCATCTTTGGAAGATTTGTTATAAAGTGTTTTATTTAGATCATAAACTACAATTTTCTTCATCTGGACAGGTTTATGCTTCTGAAGGTAAATAATTAAGAATTACCCACCCGCAAAATTTGAAAATTGTAACTTAGAATTTTGAAATTTTTATGCTTTTACTTGATAATGTCACTTTTGCTTACGAGAAAGATCTTGTTCTGAAAAATATTAATCTCCGAATGGAAAAAGGTGAACACCTTTCTATTATTGGGGAAAGCGGCTGCGGAAAAAGTACCTTACTTAAAATTATATACGGACTTTTTGATGTTGAAGGTGAAATTTACAGAAACGAAGAACAACTTTTAGGCCCCGCTTTTAACCTGGTGCCGGGACACCCGTTTATGAAATACCTTGCCCAGGATTTTGACCTTATGCCGCCGCTAAGCGTAGCCGATAATGTAGGGAAATACCTCAGCAACATGTATCCCGTAAAGAAAAAACGGCGAATAATGGAATTGCTGGACGTGGTGGAAATGACAGAACTTAAAGACGTAAAGGCAAAAAAACTTAGTGGAGGCCAGCAACAACGAGTGGCACTCGCACGCGCCCTGGCTAAAAAACCGGAAATTATTTTGCTGGATGAGCCCTTTAGCCACATAGATCAATTCCGTAAAAATAATTTACGCCGTAAACTTTTTAGTTACCTTAAACAGGAAAATATCAGCTGCATTGTAGCTACCCATGACAGTACAGATGCACTTTCTTTTGCCGACAGAACCATAGTGCTGAAAAATCATGGCATTTACGCACAGGACACACCGCAGAACTTATATCAACACCCTCCAAATGTTTATGTTGCTTCCCTTTTCGGTGATGTAAACGAAGTGATGCTGAAGGATATAAAAGCTTCAGAAAAGAGCCGGAAAAAGATTATTTTGTATCCTGAAGAAATCAAATTAAGCCGAAATTCCAAAATAAAAGCTAAAGTCCAAAACTCCTATTTTCAGGGGAATTCCTGGCTGATAGAAGCTCAATTGAATGGAAGTACCATTTTCTTTAAAAATGGCACCGCATTAATCCAGGGTAAAAAAATTGGCCTGAAAATATCAGAAGGACTTATTAAATCCCGTTCCTGATTGACTTTTAGTAACAAATCTCACCGGTTGCGGGAACCAGTGAGCTCTCTTAAAAATTAGGTTATTCCACAGAAATAATATGATTGGTCTTCCCGTTAAAGCTAAAATCTTCCCCGGCTCTTTTGTTAAGCAGTAACTGCGCTATGGGGGAACCGGCGCCTATGCTAAAATAGGTCTCTCCTTCTACCTGGATTTGCCCGGCGGGAATCGTAATGAAATAATTCGCCATGTTGGTCTTAATAAGGCTTCCTAACTGAATTTCATCAGACGCGTTCCTTCTTTTCGCGCTTTTAAGCGTTTCTTTCAACATTTTAAATTGCTGTAATTGATTAGAGAGCTTATTCCATTCCAGGTTGATCATTTCCCTTCCGGTTTCATACTTATCTCCCGCGCTGCTTTTGGTTTCATTCTCTAGGTCGTTTTCCAGGTCCTCCATCGCAGTTAAAATCCGCTGCATTCTTTGTTCCACGTATTGTTCACAGGAACTATATAATTGTTGTTTTATCTTATTCATTTTCTTTCTAATTGATTTTTGGAAATTTTTGATTTTGAAATTCCTAGACGGTCAGGTTTCAATCCAATTTCAATTTCCCAAGGTTGCCCATTTGCCTTACAATCCAGGTTTTACGCTGCTGAATATAATTGCTGGCAGGGTTAGCCCGATATTCCCGCGGATTTGGAAGTACGGCAGCAATGGCCGCAGCCTCATAAGCCGAAAGGTTTCCCGCAGGCTTACCAAACCAGGCTTGTGCTGCAGCCTGGGCACCATAAATTCCCTTTCCCATTTCTATGCTGTTTAAATAAACTTCAAGGATTCTTTCCTTACTCCACAAAAGTTCTATTAAAAACGTGAAATACACTTCCAGGCCTTTTCTAAACCAGCTTCTTTGCGGCCATAAAAATACATTTTTCGCGGTTTGTTGCGAGATCGTGCTAGCTCCCCTCACCCGGTTTCCTTTTTTATTATTTTCTATCGCCTTTTCAATCGCTTTAAAGTCGAAACCGTTATGGTTTGGGAAATTCTGGTCTTCACTTGCCACTACGGCGAGCTGGAGCTTATCTGAAATTTCTTCCATAGGAACCCAATCGTGCCAAATATCTTCTTCGGGATGTTCTAAATAGCGAATCGCCATAAGCGGGGTGAAAGGCACCGGGACCCATTTATAGATAATTACCATAAACAGGGAAAAAAGAAATAGAAATCCTACCAGTTTCAGTAAAAACCTGAATATCCTTTTTATCATTTTATAAAAGTTCTGCAAGTTCCTTCCCAATAAGGCTGCCAATAGCAACTCCCATACCTCCCAGCCTCACGCCGCAGTAGACATTTTCTGAAATTTGCTCTACCACAGGTTTTTTTTGATCTCCCACTCCCATAATTCCGCTCCAGCGCTGATCGATTTCAAATTCGGTTTTAGGAAGGATCACTGTTTTTAGAAGTTCTTCCAGTTTATTCTGAATTAATTGAGTTTGGGCAATATCAGTAGTTTCTTCTCCTTTTAGATCCAGATTTCTTCCGCCGCCAAACAAAATACGATCATCAATATTCCTGAAGTAATAGTAACCTTTATCTATATGAAAAGTGCCCTTAATCTGTAAATTTTTAATCGGTTTGGTGATAAGCACCTGTGCCCTGGCAGGTTTTACAGCTTTTATGCCAAGTTTTGAAGCAAAACCATTGGTAGCAATAAATAGTTTGGAAGATTTTAAGCTGAAGTGTTCTGTTTTGATTTCAACCGAATCTGCATTTTCAATATATTCCTCCACCGTTACATTATTTAAAATCTTTACTCCTGAAGCCTGCACTTTTTTAAGCAGTTTTTCCATCATTCTTCCCGTATTCAATTGCGCCTCAAAACAATTATAAATAAGTTCATGCTGAATATTCTTAAAACCAAACAAGTTTCTCTCCAGGCTAAATACCAGGTCGTTAAATACCGGCCTTAAGATTCGGTTTATCCCGTCCATTTTGTTTAGGCAGTACTCAAAGCATTCTTTATCTTCCTTTGTAAAAAGCTCGTAACCGCCATAAGCTTTATATCCTATGGTTTTATCTCCCAGATTCTTTCTTAGTAACCCAAGGCCGTTCATTCGTTTCCTTATGAGCGAAATCACTTCTTCTTCAGAATGGGATTTTAGATCGTCCAGGATTTCTGAAAGGCTTCCAAAACATGCAAAACCGGCATTTTTTGTACTCGCCCCGTTGGGCAGAAATCCGCGTTCCAAAACTACAATTTTTGCCTTTGGGAATCTTTGCTTTAAGTACCACGCGCAATTTAGGCCCGTGATGCCGCTGCCAATTATGGTGTAATCTATATTAGAGAACCAGGTTTTGGTTTCCCAGTAGGAGAAATTCATCTTGATTTCTTTTGGATGAAAGTACAAAAAAGATCAATAGGTTTTTCCGATTTCACCCTTCCGTCTTCCCCTTCTGCCGAAGAGGAAGCCACCTTCCCTTGAAAGGGAAGGAGTTGTTTTAACTTAAAGCTTTATGAGGTTCTAATTTCCTTATGAGGGGCTCACCTACTTTTTAAGAAGGGGTGGCCAAAGGCCGCGGTGGTTGTCCCGATTTCACCCTTCCGTCTTCCCCTTCTGCCGAAGAAGAAGCCACCTTCCCTTGAAAGGGAAGGAGCTGTTTTAACTTAAAGCTTTATGAGGTTCTAATTTCCTTATGAGAAGCTCCCCTACTTTTTAAGGAGGGGTGGCCAAAGGCCGCGGTGGTTGTCCCGATTTCACCCTTCCGTCTTCCCCTTCTGCCGAAGAGGAAGCCACCTTCCCTTGAAAGGGAAGGAGCTGTTTTAACTTAAAGCTTTATGAGGTTCTAATTTCCTTATGAGGAGCTCCCCTACTTTTTAAGGAGGGGTGGCCAAAGGCCGCGGTGGTTGTTCCGATTTCACCCTTCCGTCTTCCCCTTCTGCCGAAGAGGAAGCCACCTTCCCTTGAAAGGGAAGGAGCTGTTTTAACTTAAAGCTTTATGAGGTTCTAATTTCCTTATGAGGAGCTCCCCTACTTTTTAAGGAGGGGTGGCCAAAGGCCGCGGTGGTTGTTCCGATTTCACCCTTCCGTCTTCCCCTTCTGCCGAAGAGGAAGCCACCTTCCCTTGAAAGGGAAGGAGCTGTTTTAATTTAAAATTTAACCTGGTTTTGTTTATTGCGAGCGGAACGAAGTGAAGCGAAGCAATCTTTTTATTTTTCGGCAGGAACAATGTTAGAACTTTTTAAAGGCAGATTACTTCGTCTTGGGCCTCTCAATATCATACCCCTTGAAGCTCCCCTTCTTTTTTGAGGATAGGTGGCCGCAGAACGGGTGGTTGCGTTAGGGATAGTAGTGGTTAGCTTTTTGTGAGGGAAGCGAACAAAAACTAAAAACGGATAGCCCGACCACGATTTTTATCGTGGGAACGCCCAAAAAAAAACCCGAAAATTACTTTCGGGGCTTTGTTATACCTGTTGTTTTACAAAAACTATTCTTCTACAGGAGCTTTCATTTTGAAATCTTCCATAAATTTAGTGGTGTAATTTCCTTCTACGTAAGCGGGTTCATCCATTAACTGCCTGTGAAAAGGAATAGTGGTTTTAACGCCTTCTATCACAAATTCATCCAGCGCGCGTTTCATCTTATTAATAGCTTCTTCCCGGGTTTGGGCAGTAGTAATTAATTTAGCGATCATGGAATCGTAATTTGGAGGAATCATATAACCGCTGTAGACATGAGTGTCTATACGCACCCCATGCCCGCCGGGAGCATGCATGTTAGTAATTTTCCCTGGAGAAGGGCGAAAATTGTTATAAGGATCCTCTGCATTTATACGGCACTCGATAGAATGCAGTTGAGGGAAATAATTTTTCCCTGAGATTGGCACTCCTGCTGCCACAAGTATCTGTTCGCGTATAAGATCGTAATCTATTACCTGCTCGGTAATTGGATGCTCTACCTGTATACGGGTATTCATCTCCATAAAGTAGAAATTACGATGCTTGTCTACAAGAAATTCCACTGTCCCGGCGCCTTCGTACTTAATATATTCGGCTGCTTTTACGGCTGCTTCCCCCATTTTTTTCCTGAGGGTATCGGTCATAAAAGGAGAAGGGGTTTCCTCGGTTAATTTTTGGTGACGCCTTTGGATAGAGCAGTCTCTTTCTGACAGATGACAGGCTTTACCGCTACTGTCTCCTACTACCTGTATTTCTATATGGCGTGGTTCTTCAATGAGTTTTTCCATATACATGCCATCGTTCCCAAAGGAAGCATCGGCTTCTTTACGGGCTGATTCCCAGGCGTTCTCAAGATCTTCCGGCTTCCAGACTGCACGCATTCCTTTACCACCGCCACCGGCAGTGGCTTTTAGCATTACAGGATAACCTATTTCCTCAGCAAGTTTTTTGCACTCATTAAAGTCTTTTATAATTCCTTCAGATCCAGGGATACAAGGTACACCGGCAGCTTTCATAGTCGCTTTTGCGGTGGCTTTGTCTCCCATTTTTGAAATCATGTCTGGGGATGCCCCAATGAATTTAATTTCGTGTTCTCCACAGATTTTAGAGAATTTAGCGTTCTCTGATAAAAACCCGTAGCCGGGATGTATGGCATCTGCATTGGTGATTTCTGCAGCTGCAATAAGGTTCGAGATTTTTAAGTAAGAAAGATTACTTGGGGGAGGACCAATGCAAACGGCTTCATCAGCAAACCTTACGTGCAGGCTTTCGGCATCGGCGGTAGAATAAACCGCGACGGTTTTTATACCCATTTCCCTACATGTGCGGATAATGCGCAGGGCAATTTCCCCTCGATTGGCAATTAGAATTTTTTTAAACATACCTATTGTATTTTTTTCTGAAGAAATTTTTTTTACTCTTCAGGATAAACGGGCAGTAATTTATGACGGATCTACTATGAATAATGGCTGATCGAACTCCACGGGAGAAGAATCGTCTACCAGTACTTTTACGACCTTACCGGAAACTTCGCTTTCAATTTCGTTAAAAAGTTTCATGGCCTCTATCACGCATAGCACATCTCCTTCTTTAATGCTGTCTCCCACCTCTACAAACACTGGTTTATCTGGAGATGGTTTCCTGTAGAAGGTACCAATAATTGGAGATTTAACAGTAATGTGATTTGAATTGTCTGAGCCACCCGCATTATCCTTGCCTGAAGCATCTGAAGTTTGTTCCGGGGCTGGCGCGGCCGGCGCAGGGGCCTGTTGTTGTGGCTGCGCTGCAGGTATTTGCTGCTGTACAGGCACTTGTTGTACAATGGTTTCTTTTTCATCTGAGCCGGTCTTGATGGTAATCTTAACATCTCCCGTTTCCAGTTTAACCTCACTGGCACCAGATTTGGCTACAAACTTTATCAGATTCTGAATTTCTTTTAAATCCATGATATTAAAGTGTTGGTTTTTTAAGAATTATAAGCCCATTTCAGGTAGGCCGCACCCCAGGTGAAACCTCCCCCAAAAGAGGCAAAAATAAGGTTATCACCTTTTTTGAAATTTTTCTCGTAATCGCTTAACAATAACGGCAAAGTTGCAGAAGTGGTATTCCCGTACCGCTGGATATTCATCAGCACCTTTTCATCTTCTAAATTCATCCTGCCGGCGGTTGCTCCTACTATTCTTTTGTTGGCCTGGTGCGCGATTAGCCAATTTACATCATTATTAGTAAGGTCATTGCGTTGCATGATTTCTTCACTAACACCAGACATATTGGAAACAGCAAATTTAAAGACCGTCTTCCCGTCCTGTCTTACATAATGCAGGTTACTGGCCACAGTTTCTGCTGTTGCCGGCATAAGGGAACCTCCGGCTTCAATTTTAAGGGAATCCCTGCCAATAGAATCACAGCGCAATATTTCATCCTGCAGGCCAAGTCCTTCTTCATTAGGTTCAAAAAGCGCGGCTCCGGCCCCGTCTCCAAAAATAATGCAGGTGGTCCTGTCTTTGTAATCTATTATTGAGGACATTTTATCTGCCCCTATAACTATCACTTTTTTGTACCGCCCGGATTCAATGTAAGCCGCCGCCGTGGACATCCCATACAGAAAGCTGGAACAGGCGGCCTGCAGATCATAGGAAAAAGCATTTACGGCACCAATTTGCGTGGCCACATGTACTCCGGTTGCTGCCACAGGCAAATCCGGAGTTGCCGTTGCCATGATGATAAGGTCGATTTCCTTTGGATCAAGATTTTTTTTCCTGATAAGATCCTTAGCCGCTTCTATAGCCAGAAAGGAAGTTCCTTTACTTGGATCTTTTAATATTCTACGTTCTTTAATCCCGGTTCTGGAAGTGATCCACTCATCATTGGTATCTACCATTTCTTCCAACATCTTATTGGTTAAAACATCCTCGGGAACGTATGCACCCACAGCTGTAATTGCTGCTGTGATTTTATTCATAAATTAGAATTTTAAGCATCGGCGCCTCGCATTTGCGCAAAGTACAGTATTGAGAAAATTACTAAAATTTCTCCGAAACGCGGTGCAAATTAAGGTCTTTTTAGGACTTATTCAACTAAAAACAAAAAACTCCCACCAGGTGAGAGTTTCTGTAATTTATTGAAGCTCTAATATCATTAAGCCTCTACTTCTTCTGTATTGTCTATTAAAACCTGACCACGGTAGTATAATTTACCTTCATGCCAGTGTGCCCTATGGTACAAATGTGCTTCGCCTGTAGTAGGATCGGTAGCTATTTTTGGTACCGAGGCCTTATAATGTGTCCTTCTTTTATCTCTTCTGGTTTTGGAGATTTTTCTCTTTGGATGTGCCATGGCTTGCTATTATTTAATCGTTTAGTAAATTCTTTAGTTTATCCCAGCGGGGATCTGTTTCCCCATCTTTTTTATTCTCTTTCTTATTGATGCTAAGTTCTTCCAGTTTGTCAAGTACGTCTGACTTTAAAGTTCCGTCTTCCACCCCGGGATGCACCCGTTTAAGCGGCAGGGACAAAACAATAAGTTCATATATATATTGTTGTACGTTCACTTCAAACTCCCCATGAGGAATTATAAGCAAATCCTCATCATCATTGTTATACTCTTCACCAAACTTGATGACCAGAAACAGACTACTATCTATAGGCTGATCATAAGGCTCATTGGTGAGATCACAATTTACATTTACCGTTCCCGAAGCTTGAAATGTAAGCTCCATCATGGTGGTTTTTTTCTCAAACAGCAAGTCAATTTTTACATTTGCGCTGTTAAAGTCATCGTACTCAAAATGATCAAAGAACTCATTATCAATATCGTACTCAAAATGGTGTTTCCCTAGCTTTAATCCCACGAATGGAATTGTAAATGCTGCTAATTTCCTCATCTCATCTCCAATTTCGAGCGCCTGGCCCTTAGGCTTAGGCGGCTGCAAAGATAAAAAATATAATTAATTAACTATGGATTATAAACAAATTTTTGTTTATATCTTTTTGCCTTGTTTCTTTAACGGATTTTTAGTGAGTTTCTTATATTCTTTCCGGCATTTGTATATTTCTATAGCCTTAAAAACCGCTTCTTTAAAAGAATTGATGTTTGCTGAATTTGTACCGGCTATTTCAAAGGCGGTACCATGATCTGGCGAAGTACGCACCTTGCTAAGCCCGGCAGTGAAATTTACCCCATTCCCGAAGGAGAGCGTCTTAAAAGGAATAAGCCCCTGGTCATGGTAAGAAGCCACCACTGCATCAAAATTCTTATAGTTTTTTGAGCCGAAGAAACTATCTGCCGAATAAGGACCATATACCAGCTTCCCCTTTTCCCTTATTTTTTGCAGGGTGGGCTTCAGAACCTCTTCATCCTCTTTTCCTATTACCCCATTGTCGCCGCTATGGGGATTAATTCCCAAAACCGCAATTTTCGGCTTTTCTACCCTAAAATCCTGCTTGAGGGTTTCATGAATAATCGCAATTTTTCTCTCTATCAATTCGGGTGTAATTACACTGGCAATATCCTTAAGGGCAACATGGTCTGTTAGCAACCCAATTTTAAGCGTATCGGTAATCATAAACATAAGGCTATCTCCTTCCAACTCCTGCGCAAGATAATTAGTGTGCCCGGGGAAATTAAATTTTTCACTCTGGATGCTGCTTTTGTTTATGGGAGCAGTAACCAAAACATCTATCTCGTCATTTTTTAGCGCATTTGTTGCCGCTTCCAGGGAGAGGAAAGCATACTCCCCCACTTTAGGATCTTCCTCGCCAAAATTGATATTCACATTCTCTTTCCAGACATTAACTACATTTATCTTCCCGTCTATAGCTTTTGAAGCCTCATCCACACCCTGAAAATTAAGGGATAACTTATATTGCTTTTTTAAAAAGGTGATAATTTTTGCGGAAGCGAAAATCACAGGAGTACAAAAATCCAGCATTCGGGAATCGTCAAAGGTTTTAAGAACAATTTCGCTGCCAATGCCGTTAAGGTCTCCAATACTAATTCCTAATTTTATCTTTTGAGCGTGTTTCATAAAACTTCCCGGTATTTTATTTCTATTTTTACAACACAAATGTACTAATATTATAGCTTCCATGTTTACAGGGATTATAGAAGAAGTAGCTGAAGTAGTTGAACTCACAAGGGAAAATAATAATCTTCACCTCAGTATAAAGGCCAAATTCACTCCAGAACTTAGAATAGACCAAAGCATTGCTCACAATGGAGTTTGTCTTACCGTTGTTTCTTTGGATGAGGCACGCTATACAGTAACTGCCATAAAGGAAACCCTCAGCAAGACTAATCTGGACCAGCTTAAGAAAGGAAGTACTATTAATCTTGAACGCGGAATGAAACTGGGAGACAGGATGGACGGACACATTGTACAGGGGCATGTGGACCAGACTGCGATTTGCATTGCCGTGGAAGAAGCCGGCGGAAGCTGGAATTTCACCTTTGAATATGACCCCGAGTTAGAGAATGTAACCATAGAAAAGGGTTCTATTACGGTAAATGGCGTAAGTCTCACAGTAGTGAATTCAGCAAAAAATAAGTTTAGCGTCTCTATTATCCCCTACACCTATGAACATACCACCTTTAAAACCCTAAAGACGGGAGATCTGGTTAATCTTGAATTTGATGTGATTGGGAAATATGTAAAACGAATTTCTGAATTTCGCTAATCTTCTTTCTTCTTTCTAAGGTGATAAGCTCCAAGAGCAAGTCCCGAAGCAATAAGTGCTGAAATTCCAAAATCTATGGGAAGTCCAGGCGGAGGGGGCACTCCGGGGCGGCACTCCCTTGCAGGACGGCATTCTCCATTACAGAATCGCTCTCCGGGATCACATGGCTCCTGTGCAAAACTTTGCATATTTAGAAACAGCAATAGCATAAGAATTACCCCAAAGGCAATTTTTTTATACTTCCTTAAAATTTCCATATGAGACATCCTTGTTTCAGGTACTATATTAACGAATAATATGATTATACGGTTTTCCCTCCGATAAAAGTACTTTAAAATCTAATATCCAATTAGATATAACTTGAAATACTATACTCACAGATTCAAGCCCAAATCTATATAATACACCTATGGTATTCAAATTTATTCGACAAAAGACCAATTACCCCTGAAAATCAGCACTATAGCCTATAATCAGGTAAGAATTGCTAATCGTATTTTCTTGAAGGAAATTAGTAAATTGCTTAACATTTTTATTGCCGGCAATACTCATTGCTAAAACTAAAAACCAGGAACTGTACCATGAAGAAAATTTCCATCCTTTTATTGCTCTTATGCTTTAACCTGAATCCCCGTATACATGCCCAGGAATATTACCAGAACCCCATCCTGGCAGGATGGTATCCCGATCCCGCAATTACGGATGATGGAAATGGTAATTATTATATGGTACATTCCACATTTGCCTTTTTTCCCGGAATACCAATTTTCCACAGTACAGATCTTGTAAATTGGGAACAAATTGGAAATGTTTTAGATCGTCCCGAGCAACTGAATTTAGAAGGTTTTGGAGTATCACGGGCTATTTTTGCACCCGATATTAGCTACAACAATGGTACTTTTTATGTTACCTGTACAATGGTGGACGGAAAAGGCAATTTTTTGGTCACTGCCAAAGATCCGGCGGGACCATGGTCTAATCCCATATGGTTACCGGAAGTGAAAGGTATTGATCCCGGGCTCTTTTTTGATGAAAACAAAACCTACCTTGTGTATAACAGTGATGCTCCCAATAATGAACCACAATACAGCGGCCATCGCACTATAAGAATGGTGGAATTTGATAAAGAAAATCTGGAAGTGATTAGTGATAATCGAATTCTTGTTAATGGTGGGGTAGATATTTCCACAAAACCGGTATGGGCTGAAGGCCCCAGGATCTATAAAGAAAACGGCTATTATTATCTTATGACTGCGGAAGGGGGCACAGCCGTAAATCATTCAGAAATGATCTATCGCAATAAGAATATTGACAGTGAGTTTATTCCATATAAAAATAACCCTATTCTCACCCAGAGACAGCTGGACCCAAACAGGAACAAACCTATAACCTCCGCAGGGCATGCCGATTTAATTCAGGATAAAAACGGGGACTGGTACGGCGTTTTCTTAGCGGTGAGGCCCTATGAAGATGATTATTACAATACCGGAAGGGAAACTTTTATGGCTCCTGTAAAATGGGAAAATGACTGGCCGGTTTTTGACCTGGGAGGGGAAAAAATCAAATATCAATACCCTTTGCCGGAAGGTACCAGCATTGAGAAAGATTTATTTCCTCTAAATGGCAACTTCAGCTTCCGTAGAGAATTTGATAAAGACAGTCTTGGTTTAAGCTGGCTGTTTTTACGTACACCTCTTGAGAAATGGTATAAACTGGAAAACAGCAAATTAATTCTCAAAACCAGATCGCAGACAGTGGAAGGCACTTCAAATCCCAGTTTTATAGGTCACCGCCAACAGCATTTAAACGGGGAGGTTAGTATTTCTCTTGATTTTAAAGCTGAATCTGAAGATGAAAGTGCGGGGATGCTAGCTTTTCAGAACGAATCTCACTACTACTATCTGCATAAAACCCTGGAAAATGGGAAACCTATAGTGGCATTAGCAAAAGGAACTGAAAACGGAAGCACAATAGTTGCAAAAGAAGAAATTACAATTAACGACTCTCCTCTTCTTCTGAAGATTGAATTCAATAAAGACAGGTATAATTTTTATTATGCCACCACAAAAAACAACTGGGAAAGGCTTGCAAAAGATATTGATGGTAAATACCTCAGCACAAAAGTAGTCGGCGGCTTTGTAGGGGTAACGCTGGGAATGTACACCACTTCTAATGGAGAAAAAAGCGATAATTCTGCCAGCTTTAACTGGTTTGAATATACCGGAAAAGATGAGATCTACAATGAAATGGACTAAGAGTTTCAGATTTTTAACCTGCTTCTGAGACTGTTATAAAGGCTGAAGAAGCAGATAAAATTCTGCTAATATTTCCTTCAAAATAAAAAACAGGATCAGAGAAGCTCTAATCCTGTTTTTATGGTTCTTAAAAATGGCTATTCCCAGCTATCAGTCCTGAAAGGCGACGCTGGAAATCCAGCTTTGTTGTAAAGATTTGCCCCTTCCGGATTATCTGCCCAGGCATATCTTACCGCTACGGGATTTTCAACATTAGGGCTGGAAACCACAACTTTATCTCCCTGGATTTTCGCATTCGCCCAAACAAACTGATGATCTTTACCGGCAATGGCAAAATGTTTCAGTTTATTGCCATTTTTAATCATAAGGCCCTTGCCAACATCATTAAAGCTGATAACAATAGAATTCCCTTTGCGGGTGTAGGAACTGTATATTGGGCCTCCGGCGACAACTTCTTCGTTATAGGCAACTTTTCGGGCGGCCTGGGCAAGACGGTCACCCACCGTCTTTTTATTTAAAGGATGGATGTCATTCCATTCCCCAACATCTATGGCTACGGCCATTCCTGTTTGGGGTAATGCCAATGATTTTAGTTGGGCATCCCTTAATCTGGCCCAATTACTGTCGCCCGGTTCATTTTTGGCCTTCATGAAATTCGCCAGTTGTACAAAGAGAAAAGGAAAATCTCCCAGATCCCATTGCTTTCTCCAGTCCCGGATAAGGCTTGAAAAAAGGTCTCTATATTCCCCCGCAGTATCTGTATTAGACTCTCCCTGGTACCAAATAACGCCTTTTATGGTATAATTTGTTAAAGGGGCAATCATGGCATTATACAAGCCAAGAGGTTTCCACCTTATAAATGTTTCACCTCTTAAAGGAGGCATTTCAACACCTAATTTGTAATTCCATTCCCCGGCCAGATTTATTTCAGAATTTTCAAAAACCAGCTTATACGGTTTATCTTCAACAAAACCACCTCGCCCTCCTACGTTAGTAACACGAATACTAATAGTATTTTCGCCGGCCTTTAGAATATTTGCAGGAACCTGGTATCGTCTTGGTGGATATTGATAGGTGGTATTCCCTATAAAAGAACCATTTACAAATACCGAATCTGCATCTACTATTCTCCCTAATAATAGCTTTGGAGACTGGTTAGTAAGATGCTCAGGAATTTTAAATTTTCTCCTGAACCATACCACCCCATTTTTTTGGCCCAGGGAATAATCTGCCCAATACCCCGGAATTTCCATCTGGGACCAATCAGAAACATTAAGATTTTCTTCTTTCCAGTCTTCGGCTATTCCTAAATCTCCTTCAGTGGATTTTCCATACCAGCTGTTTATCCTTTCAGAATCACTTTTTTCAATACTATCACGGAATGAGGCATTTTGGTACCGAATTGCTTCATTAGAATATTCCGGAAATTTTTTCAGGGACTCCTCACTTATCCATGCTTCCGCCGGCGAACCTCCCAAACTGGAATTTATTATGCCCACAGGTACCTTATACCGCTCATTAAGGTTTTTGGCAAAAAAGTAGGCGACCGCAGAGAATTGCCTGATGTTCTCCGGCGTTACCGGCAGCCATTCTCCTCCTTCCAAATCTTGTTTTGGTTCATTGAAATTATAGGTTTGCGGCACCTGAAAAAAACGTATGCCAGAATTAGATGCTGTTGCCACTTCATTTTTATACATAGATTCTACCCGGAACATTGGCAGTTCCATATTGGATTGCCCGGAAGCCAGCCAAACATCCCCTACGTAAACCTCTTCTAAAGCAATACTGTTTTTGCCGCTAATGCTCATTTTATACGGGCCGCCGGCTTTTAAATCTGAAAGGTTTATAACCCAATTCCCGTTGTTATCGGCCTTGGCTTCATAAGTGTCGCTGAGGAAAGAAAGGCTAATCTGTTCTCCTTTAGAAGCCCAGCCCCAAATTTTCACCTCTGCATTTCGCTGCAGCACCATTCCATCATTTATAAGGCGCGGCAAACGCACCTGAGCCTGCATTACTCCAAATGGAATAATGAGCATCAGGATAAAAAGCAATTTTTTCATAATATCTGGAAATAAATTATTCAGCCTCAACCATGGCATTTACTGTTTCTATGCTCCCATCGTCATTAATCTGAAGTTCAGTCATTTTAACACTTCTCAGATAAGTTTTCCCTCCAGACAAAGAACTATCATGATAAAATAGGTACCATTTGCCCTTATATTCTACAATAGAGTGGTGGTTGGTCCAGCCTAAAACAGGCTCCAGCACCACTCCCTGATAGGTAAAAGGACCGTATGGGCTATCGCCGGTGGCATAAACAATCTTATGGGTATCTCCTGTGGAATAGGAAAAATAATACTTCCCGTTCATTTTATGAACCCAGGCGGCTTCAAAAAATCTGCGCTCATTGTCTCCTGTGGTAAGTTCCTTACCGTTTTCATCCAAAATTTTTATGTCCCTTGGAGCTTCAGCAAAGCTCATCATATCCTCACCCAGCTTAGCCACTTTAGGCTGAAGAGCTGCGGCACTATCAGCAGGATATTTATCTTCTTCAACATATTTTCCAGACTGCCAGCGTTGCAACTGTCCTCCCCAGATTCCGCCAAAATACATATAGTGTTCCCCATCGGTATCTCCAAAGACAGCAGGATCTATACTAAAGCTGTTTGCTATAGGTTCTGGCTGAGCAGTAAAAGGACCTGCGGGATTATCGGCCGTGGCAACTCCTATTTTAAAGACATCATCTTTATTTTTGGCTGGAAAATACAGGTAATAGGTCCCATTTTTTTCAGCAGCGTCTGGCGCCCACATTTGTCTCTTTGCCCATTCCACATCCTCTACGTCAAGGGCCACTCCATGATCTACGACTTTTGCCCCAATGCTATCCATAGAATATACATGATAATCTTTCATATTAAAATGGTTCCCCATATCATCTTCAGGAACTCCTGAATCCCAGTCATGTGAGGGATAGATATAAATTTTACCATTAAACACATGCGCAGAAGGATCTGCCGTGTAGTTATCTGTAATTAAAGGCTTGGAGTTGAATTGTTCTTCTTCAGGCTTTACAGAATCCTCCTGAACTTCTGCCTCTTCTGAATGATTATCTTTTTTTTCACCGCAACCTTCAGTAAGGAGGAATAGAGAAGAAATGGCAATAAGAATAGCTTGTTTTTTCATAATGTTAAATTAGAGGATGTTTTTAAAGAATTATTAAAAAGCTAAAGTATAAAATCTTTACTCAATCGTATTCGCCAAAATTTTATTTTATTAAATAGTTGATTTACAGATACTTAATTTAGTCATAGCATAATATTTTATGTTAAATTTACAAAAATCTATGATTTTTTAACGCAACCGATTGCGTCAATCAATTATTTATGTATATTTATCATATCTAAATTTTTATAAATGATTAATTGCATTAATAATATATTTTAATACTGTGAACTACAAATATGATATTATGATCCAAAAAAGACTCTCTAAAGGAAAACAAAATCCTTTAAAAAAATTGTCCTTCCTTTTTTTGCTACTATTTACAACAGCTTTAAGTGCTCAGGAAGTGACTGTATCAGGTACTGTATCTGATGCCATGGGACCCTTACCAGGGGTTTCTGTAATACTTGAAGGGACCAATCGAGGAGTGGTCACAGATTTTAATGGTAATTACAGTATTACCGCTGTTCCATCAACGGGAACTTTAAGATTTAGCTTTGTTGGTTTCAAGACTTTAGATGTTCCTGTAGAAGGAAGATCAACAATAGATGTTACAATGGAAGAAGATACTGAATCCTTGGACGAAATCGTTGTCGTTGGATATGGTACACAACGCCGTAGTGATGTTACAGGATCTATTGTTTCTACTTCGAGCGAGGAGCTAAGGGAGGTACCCGCGGCAAACATACAACAACAATTACAGGGTCGTCTTGCGGGGGTAGAAATCCAACCTATTGGGAACAGACCCGGAGCAGATGCAAGAATTAGGATACGAGGGAACAGGTCTATAACAGGAGATAACAACCCACTTGTAGTGGTAGACGGGATACCTTACCAAGGTAGTCTTACAGATATTAGCCCAAATTCTATCGAATCTATTGATGTATTAAAGGATGCTTCAGCCACTGTTATTTATGGCTCCAGAGGTGCAAATGGAGTGATCCTCATTACTACAAAAGATGGAGTAGCAGGAGAAACTACTATTAACCTTGATTCTTATACCGGAATTAATACAGTTGCAAGAAAATATAATGTCTATAGTGCAGAAGAATACCGCGCTTTACGAGATATTTCTCCTTTTAGAGAAGGTTACCGCCCAAGAGAAATTGAAGGCATTGCCCAAGGAAGAGATACAGACTGGCAGGACCTGGTTTACCAGGATGGTATTATTACTAATCATAATTTAAATATTTCCGGTGGAAGTGAAACTTCTCGCTTTTCAACGGGATTAGGCTATTTTAAAGAAACCACAGTATTGCCCTCCCAAGATTTTGAACGATTTTCTCTAAGGGCAAATGGAGATTTTAACATGGGTGACCATGTGAGATTAGGAATTAGCACTCTTAATAATTTAACTATTACAAATGGTTCTCAATTTGGATTAAACGTGTTTCCTTTACTCACATTAAGCCCTTTGATGCCACCTTATGATGAAAATGGAAATATTCTGGTAACCCCAGCTGGAAACATTGATGATCAGGAATCCACTTACAGCCCTCTTTTAATAAGAGAATATGAAGGAAGCTGGGACGATAGAGTTAGAACCCTTTACACATTTAATACAGGATATTTTGAGTGGGAAATTTTTGATGGATTCGCATATAGGCTAAATGCCGGCGGATATTACAGACAGACGCAGAATGCACAATTTCAACCTCAGGATATACCTGCACAACCATCTTATTTTAGACCTAACCAGGGAAATACAGCATATGTAGGTAATGCAGAATCCTTTGGGTATACGTTGGAAAATTTAATTACCTATAAAAAAACTATTGCGGATAAACACAATATTGATGTCACACTTTTATATAGTGCTCAGGAAGATCAAAATTACAGTACAAATGTTCGCAAAGATTCTATAACTGCCGATTTTGTGAGGTTTTATAACCTTGGAATATCTTCTCCCTCTCCGGCTGCCCAATTAGGTGGGGGGGAATCATCCTGGCAACTGGAATCACAAATGGTAAGGCTAAATTATGGTTATGATGATCGTTACCTTCTTACAGTGTCTGGGCGTAGGGATGGTTCATCCAGGTTAGGTGAGGGAAATGAGTTTCACTCCTATGGCGCATTTTCTTTGGGCTGGAATCTACACAACGAAGCTTTTATGGACAATGTTGACTTCATAAATAATTTAAAATTCCGCGGAGGATATGGAGAAACTTCAAACCAAGCTATTGCTCCCTACTCCACTTTAGGGGGAGTAAGTAATACCATTAACGGCATTCCTGTTCGATATAATTATGGACAATCTATAGTACAGGGCTTCTATATTCTAAATATTCCGGATCCCAATTTAGATTGGGAATATACTAGAACCCTTAACCTTGCAGTAGATTTTGGATTGTTCCAAAATAGAATTTCAGGAAGTGTGGATTGGTACAAAGCCAGAACCTATAACATATTATATGGCCAACAATTACCTGCTTCATCCGGAGCAGTGGGAAGTTTTGTTACCAATGTTGGAGAAATGACCAACCGTGGATTAGAAGTAACATTGTCTGCCGATATCTTCCGTCCTGCAGATCCAGATGGTTTTTCCTGGGAAGCTGATATAAACTGGTTTTATAACAGGAATGAACTACAGGAGCTAACAAGTGGCTTCCAAAGAGATATTAACGCAGGTCTTCATATAGGAGAACCCATTAGTGCAATATATGATTATAACAAACTTGGAATATGGCAGTTGGATGAGGCCCAGGAGGCAGCAACATATGGAGCTGTTCCAGGACAATTGAAACTGGAAGATATTAACAATGACGGAGTAATTGATCAAAGTGATAAATCCGTAATTGGAAGCGCAGAAGCAGATTGGCAGGGCGGTATTACTAATCGCTTTAACTGGAAAGGCTTCGATCTCTCCGTAGTCACCTACGCAAGAATAGGTGGTTTATTAGTGAGCCAGCCTCACCAAACCCTATCCAGCTACCTCACAGTGAATGACGGAAGGAGAAACCAAATTAAAGTTGACTATTGGACCCCTAATAATCCCACTAACTTTTTCCCTCAACCTGCAGAACAAATAAGTCCTCAATCCGATGCCTGGACTACCCTTGGATACTTTGACGCCTCATTTGTGAAAATTAGAAGTATTAATTTAGGATATACATTAAGTCCTGAAACCCTTGAGAATTCATTTATAAAAAGTTTACGTCTGTACGTCACCTCCCAAAATCCTTTTTTACTGTATTCTCCTTATGTGGATAAAGGAGGGGTAGATCCAGAACCTACCAGTACTTTTAATAATAGTCAGGGGGTATCCAGCCCCGGCAACCTTAGTGGCAGTGCATTGGTAATTTCAGCCGGCACTCCACCTACCAAATCCCTGATTTTTGGAATGAATTTTAAATTTTAAAAAACATCAATATGAAATTGAATAAAAAATTAACCTCATATGGTTTACTATTAATAGCTTTGGTTACCATAAGTTGTGAAAAAGATTTTTTGCAGGAGGAGCCATATACGAGTTTCACACCAGAATATTTTAGAACGCAGGTTGGACTTGAAGATGCTGTAAATGCTATCTACGCAGGTTTAAGATATGATTTTGGACCCAATGGAGCCTTAGCTATTACCACCGTAGGTACCGACGAATGGACCTATGGTGACCAACCTGCCACAGGACAGGATGGTGATGTTCTAAGATTAGGAACCTATACTTTAGATGCAAATAATGGTGCAATTCTCACACCATGGAATCGTAACTATTCCAATATAAACCTGGCTAATGCGGTATTGGAGTTTGCACCGGATGTTAATATGCCTGAAGATACCCGAACCCGTATAATGGCAGAGGCACATTTTCTACGGGCGCAATATTATATTTTACTAGTGCAGCAATTTGGGGCAGTTCCCGTAAATTTAGGAGCGGGCGATCTGGAATATAACAATAGCCCAACGAATGAGTTCTATCGTTTACCCATGGATGAAGTTTTGGCAAAAGATTACGAGGCCATGATTAATGACTTGATTTATGCTAGTGAAAATTTACCCGATCAACGGCCTGAAAATGCATTCCGACTTTCTAAAGCGGCTGCATTTCTCTTACTATCCAAAGTTTATCTATACCGTGGCTATTCTTCGGTAAGCCAACCGGGGGATTTTGAAAACTCCCTTGCAGCTGCAGAACAACTTGTTAACAATAGCGGCACTTACGGAACAGGATTGTTACAAGATTTTGGTATGGTTCACCAGCAAGGTAATGACTATAACAGAGAAATATTATTTTCTGTTGAACGATTACCACTTAACAATGCCGCTAATGAAGTAGGTAATCCCGGTAGTGACTTCTCTAATAAGGTTAATATTGCCAACAACATGTTTAATGCTAATTATACTGCCACTATACCAAGTACATATCCAAATAGCAATCTTGCAGGTGAGCAGTTAATAGATAGCAGGCCACTTCAATACGGACGACCTTTAAGAAGATATGCTCCACTTCCTTACGTTTATGAGGTAGCATTTGCAGACAAGGTTAATGATAGCCGATATAATAATTCCTTTAGAACCGTATGGTATGCCAGCACGGTGAATGAACAAGGTACAGATGCTTATAATACGTACGTTAATAGAATAGCTGAGTTGGGCTTGGAAATAGGCGATACCGCCATATACCTGGCTCCTACAGATGCTGAAGCAGAAAGATTAAAACCAATCAAAAATTACTGGGTATTAGGACCTAGCGATTACTATACCAATCAAAATCCGGCAATCCAACTTTATCCTAATTTAAAAAAGTATGATGATACCCAACGTGCTGCTTTTAATGATGTATCCGGGAGACCCTTTATCGTAAGTAAATTTTCTGAAGCTTACCTTTTAGCGGCAGAAGCAGCATTTCAATTAGGACAATTAAATAAAGCTGCAGATTACCTGAACGTGATAAGGGAAAGAGCAGCATACCGTCCAGAGCTAAGTTCAGAAGAAGTTGAAGATCGCCGGGATGAAATGACCATAAGCGCTTCAGATGTTACCATGGATTTCATTCTCAATGAAAGAACAAGAGAATTAGTAGGAGAGAGTATGAGATGGCCCGATCTGGCCATGAGAGGCATGCTACTAGAAAGGGTTAGAGAATATAATCCTGATGCAGCACCTAACATAGAGCCCTACCACAGGTTAAGGCCAATCCCTCAATCACAGTTAAACAGTATCTCAGATCCAAACGGTGATGAATACCAAAACCCAGGATACTAAATAAAAATTATTAACAATGAAAAATATTAAATATATTTCACTTATTCTAATAGCCATTCTTACAGGCTTCACCTCCTGCACCGATGATTATGACGTGAATGTTTTGGATACGGGAGATTACGATGATACAGAAGGACAGCTACAGGAAGCTGCTGAATTTCCTATAGGCTTTTCCATTAACTATTCAAGTTTTTCAAACAATCCTCAAATTTTGGACATAGTAAGCCAGGAAGCAGATAATGTTACCCTGGAATACAATATGAAGCATGGTGCTATTGTAGATAACAACGGGAATTTCAACTTTTCCAGAGCAGATGAAATGGTTGCCGCAGCAAAAGATGCCGGTCTCAGTATTTTTGGTCATACTTTAGGATGGCACTCTAATCAAAATGCAAATTATTTGAACAGCCTTGTTGAACAAGCCGGTGGAGGGGGAGGCAATACTATTAACAATTTATTGCTGAATCCGGGGTTTGAAGAAGGAGAAGGAGATAACTTTACCAATTGGGCTAAATACAATGGAGGAAATCTTCTTGTTGCTGCAACAGAACCAGATAATGTTAGAACAGGTGACAGGGCATTACAAGCTACGGGAGAAGGCCAGGATGCATGGAGAACCCAATTGGCCAGTGATGCCATAGCTACCACCAACGGGACTGAATATACTTTTAGTATTTGGGCAAAAGCCGAATCTTCAGGAGGAAATATCAGATTTTCAACCACTTCCGCTGCAGGGGCACAATATTCTGCAAATTACGAGGTAGGCACAGATTGGTCCCTCTTAAGCTGGAGTTTCACCGCAAATTCTGAAGAAACAGGCATTGCTTTAGATCTGGGAGGTTCAGTCATGACTTATTACCTGGATGATGCACAATTTTATGATCCTAACGCAGAACCTGAGGAAACTGAAGGACCAGACACCTATCCAGTAAATGGGGGGCTTGAAGAAGGAGAAGGAGATAATTTTACAGGTTGGAGTAAATTTAATGGTGCCAGTCTTCTTGTACAAACCACAGATCCACAAAACGTTAGATCCGGCGATAGAGCCTTACAGGCTACTGGAGAAGGACAGGATGCATGGAGAACTCAATTTGTTAGTGATCCTATTCCCACTAATGTAGGTGAAGATTATACCATGTCTGCATGGATAAAAGCTGAATCCTCAGGAGGAAATATTAGATATTCCACAAATGCCCCAGCAGGAGCCCTATATTCCGGAAGTTTTGAGATTACCACAGATTGGACCAGATACAGCTGGACTTTCACTGCAAATGATCCTTCAACAAGAATTGTTTTAGACATGGGCGCCTCGAGTATGACTTATTACGTAGATGATATCATGTTTGTTGAAGCAGGCTCTGAAGGCGGTGACGGGGGAGGCGATGCTGCACAGATAGTAGATGAAGCACTTAAAAACTTTATTACTGAAACCGTAAATCATTTTGAAGGTGATGTACATGCCTGGGATGTTGTAAACGAATCTATGGCTGATGGCGGCAGTGGATTGCGTACCAGTTTAAATACTACCGTAAGTAGCGAAGCTACAGATGTTTTCTTCTGGTCAGATTATCTGGGTAGGGATTGGGCATTAAAAGCATTTCAATATGCAGAAGAGGCAGATCCTGAGGCTGACCTTTTCATAAATGATTATAATTTGGAATCGAACCCTGCAAAATTAGATTCTCTGGTTGCCTACGTGCAGGAACTACAGGGAAAAGGTGCTAAAATAGATGGAATTGGAACCCAAATGCATATTGGAATTAATACATCACAAGCAGGAATTGACAATATGTTTCAAAAACTAGCTGGAACTGGTTTGCAAATCAAAGTTTCTGAACTTGACATAAAAGTGAATCCGTTTGAAAAACAAGGCTTTATTCCAACTCCTCAACTTTATGGCTACCAGGCAGCGATGTATGAATACGTGATTAATTCCTATCAAAGAAATGTTCCGCCAGATCAACAATATGGAGTAACCTTCTGGGGCGTATCAGATAAAGACAGTTGGCTAATTTCTGATGGCCGAGCAGAATACCCTCTGCTTTTTGATGAAGATTATCAGAAAAAGGCTGCTTATTCGGGAGTGTTAAAAGCTTTAAGAGACTAATCCTATAAAAGAAGTTTGAATTGGTAATGAAGAAAAGCCGTCTCGGGCATAAGATGAGACGGCTTTTATTATTCCTAAACCTCCTGTTTCCCCAGAGCTATATAAGCAAAGCTTTATGCTCCAAAAAATTTCTTGGCAAGCAATACTCTTACTGTAAGAAGCCGTGAAAAGCATTTTTTCTTAATCCAGAAAATTTATGCTCTTTTAATTTTTACCAAACCTTAACCTATTTCCCTAAACACAAAATGCATAAACTCAATGTAATCCAATTGTAATGTAAACGAACTCTTCCACAAGAATAAGTTCTATCAACAATAAATATCGCCTTTGTTTAGTCTTATTGGTATAAAATGTCTAAATTCTTATTAGGAATCCTGCTGAAGCAATCTTAATTAAATAAAAAAGCTGTTCTAAAAACATGAGAACAGCTTTTTTAATTTCAAGTAATACAAAAAGGAAGATTAAGGGTTTAGTGCCTCCTTTAAATTAACAGTAATATGTATCCTAATAAGAATTAGCGATAATTTGCTCGTAAAGTTCCTGCTGGCCGCTTATTTGTTTTGGCTCACCATTCTCGCGGGCAATTTTACTAAGTTCTTCAAGAGACAGTTCTCCTTTTTCATATTTGGCCCCGTTACCACTGTCAAATGAAGCATAACGATCCTTACGTAATTTTCGATAATTTGAATTCTCAAGGATCTCATTTGCGCAAATCAATCCCCGAGCAAAAACATCCATTCCCGCAACGTGTGCAATGAATTTGTCTTTTAAATCGGTTGAATTTCTACGAACTTTTGCATCAAAATTGATTCCACCTCCCTGAATTCCGCCACCTTCAAGAATTACCAGCATCGCCTGTGTAATTTCATAAAGATTAATTGGGAATTGATCGGTATCCCAACCGTTTTGATAATCACCGCGGTTGGCATCTATGCTGCCCAACATTCCGGCATCTACAGCAACTTGTAATTCATGCTGAAAAGTGTGTCCAGCAAGAGTTGCGTGGTTTACTTCCAGGTTCAGCTTAAAATCATCCTGAAGCCCGTATTTATTGATAAATGCCAAAGAAGTAGCCGCATCATAATCGTACTGATGCTTGGTAGGCTCCATAGGCTTGGGCTCTATAAAGAAGATGCCTTTAAAACCTTGTTTACGTGCATAATCTTTACAGGTATGCAGGAATTTTGCTAAATGATCCTGCTCTCTTTTCATATCGGTATTCAGCAAACTCATATAGCCTTCTCTACCACCCCAGAAAACATAATTTTCACCTCCAAGGGCAATAGTAGCATCAAGCGCTATTTTTGCCTGTCCTGCAGCATAAGCCAATACATCGAAATTAGGATTAGTAGCTGCACCATTCATGAATCTTGGGTTACTAAAAAGATTAGAAGTACCCCAAAGTAATTTTATTCCAGTTTCCTGTTGCTTCTGTTTGGCATATTCTACCATTGTTTGCACGCGCTTCTCAAATTCAGCAAGCGTTTGCGCTTCATCTACCACATCTACATCATGAAAACAATAATAAGGCATACCCAATTTTGTCATGAACTCAAAAGCGGCATCCATTTTATCCTTTGCACGGATAATAGGATCATCACTTTTGTCCCAGGCGAATGTTTCTGTTCCCGGACCAAAAGGATCTGCTCCTGTATTGTTAAAGGTATGCCAGTAAGCAGTTGCAAAACGTAAATGTTCTTTAAGGCTTTTGCCCCCTACCATTCTATTCTCATCGTACCATTTAAAGGCCAGGGGATTATCACTTTCCCTTCCTTCATATTTTACTTTATCAACGTCTTTAAAAAATTTACTTTCCATAATATTATTCTTCTATTTTAATGTATTGTTTCCAATTTTCATATATATCCTGATATTGAGCGCTTAGTTCTTTTTTAGGCTCCAGGCTTTCCAGGATTTCAAGATCCCCAAAAGCTTCATCCAGGCTGTGATAGTACCCATAACCATAAGCTGCACCCCGTGCTGCACCCTCTGCACCAGATGTTTCATAAAGTTGAAGGTTAGCCTGCGTGGTATTGCAAAATATTTCCCTGAAGACGGGGCTTAAAAAAAGATTTCCTTTACCTGCACGCACCACATCTCCTGTGGTTCCTAGGGATTTCATCACATCAAATCCATAGTTCATTGCAAAAACGATCCCTTCGCAGGCCGACCTTATAAGGTGTGCGGGTTTATGCATATTAAAGTTCAAATTCTCAATTCCCGAGTTCACCGCTTTATTATTAAAAATCCTTTCGGCTCCGTTTCCAAAGGGATAAAACCTTAACTCTTCACTTCCCGGGGCAACTTTTGCGGCTTCTTCATTTAAAAGATCATACGATAGTAGTTCCTGCCGGCCAAGGGAGATGGTCTTCCTAAGCCACTGGTAAAGAATTCCGGAGCCATTTATAATACCCAGTATTCCATTTCGTTTGTGATCTTCGGTATTATTAACATGTAAAAAAGTATTAATGCGGCTTTGTTCATCATAAATATCCTTATCAGTCACTGCATAAATTACTGCAGATGTACCCGCGGTAGTAGCAATCTCTCCCGGTTTTAAAACATTTAAGGAAAGTGCATTATTAGGCTGATCCCCAGCTCTGTAGGTGATTACAGCTTCCGGATTAAGCCCAAGTTCTTCGGCAACCTGGGAATTCACCTTTGCCTGTTTTGCAAAACTGGGTACTACTTCAGGCACAAGGTCTTTAGAAAGCCCCATCTTTTCCAATACTTCGGTAGCTAATTTTCCCTTGGGAAAATCCCATAAAGCAGCTTCAGATAAACCTGAAGAAGAGATTTGAGCGACACCAGAGAGTTTTGCAGCAATAAAATCTCCTGGTAACATCATGTATTTTGCCTTCTTATAAATTTCCGGCTCGTTTTCTTTTACCCACTTTAATTTGGAAGCAGTAAAATTGCCGGGGCTTCCAAGGATTTGCTTTTGGCTCTTTTCCCTCCCAATTGCTTCATATGCCTCATTTCCTATTGCTACCGCACGGCTGTCACACCAGATAATTGAGGGCCTTAAAGGTTTCAGATTTTCATCTGTAAGCACCAGCCCGTGCATTTGGTAAGCTATGCCTATGGCCATTATTTTCTTAAGATCTACCTGGTGCTGATTTCTTATTTTGCCCAGTCCCTTTTTTACATAATCCCACCATAATTCAGGATCTTGCTCTGCCCATCCAAATTTTGGGGCAATCATTTCTATTTCGGCTTCGGGAACAGTCACTGCACAAATTTCTTTTCCCTTTTCAGCATCTAAAACCGAAAGCTTTATGGAAGAGCTTCCTAAATCTATTCCTAAGAAGTACATAATTTATTTTTTTTCAATTCTTATAATTTATCTTTTGGCCCCCACAAAAGTTCCATTTCTTCCAGGGTTTTGCCTTTGGTTTCCGGTACAAATTTCCAGATGAAAAGCCCGGAGAGTACCGCCATAATTCCGTAGATCCAGTAAGAGAATCCATGGTTGAATGTTTCAACAAGGCCTTCATTATTGTTCATCATAGGGAAAGTCCAGGAAACTAAAAGATTCGCAAGCCACTGTACGGCCACAGCCACAGCCATAACTCCCTTAATTTTATTCGGAAAAATTTCAGAAAGCAGCACCCAGGTAACAGGGCCCCAGGACATAGCGAATGCAGCAATATAAAGCAGCATCCAAAGCAAAGCATATACTCCTTCAGATTGCATGTACAATACTAATCCCAGGCCAATCATACTCACAGCCATAACCGCACTACCAATGAGCATTAATTTTTTTCTTCCGAAGTTATCCACGGTAAAGATTGCCAGAACGGTAAAAAGCATGTTTATGGCCCCTACAATAATTGTTTGGAGCATAGAAGCATCGGTTTCCATTCCCATTCCTTTAAAAATTTCAGGAGCATAATAGAGAACTACATTAATACCCACGAACTGCTGGAAAACTGAAAGTAGAATACCAATTATAATAATTCCCCATCCAAAGGTAAGCCAATGCGCCCGCGTCTTACTGAAGGACGCTTTTATTTCCTGGAGGATTTGCGAGGCTTTTTCAGGACCGTTTAATTTGGTAAGCACTTTTACCGCATCTTCTTCATTTCCTTTCATGGTTTGAAAACGTGGAGTTTTGGGCACCACCAGTAAAAACAGAAAGAAAAGTACCGCTGGGATACCTTCACTCAAAAACATATAGCGCCATCCTTCCAGATTAATCCAATCTTCAGTTTGGCCGTTTACTATAAAATAGTTTACAAAATAAACCACCAGCATTCCGGTAACGATTGCGAACTGGTTAAAAGAAACCAGTTTTCCGCGGATATTGGCCGGTGCCATTTCAGCAATATAAAGTGGTGCCAGCATACTGGCCAGTCCCACACCTATCCCTCCTATAATCCGGTAAATTATAAATGAAGTTAAAGTATTCGCCTGGAAAATATTCATGGGTTCAGGGTAGGCAGATCCACAGGCAGATATAAGAAATAATACCGCCGCCAGAATAAGACCATTTCTGCGACCAATAGAATTTGCCGTTTTATCTCCCATAGATGCACCAATGATACAGCCCACCAGTGCACTGCTAATCATAAACCCGAGAATAGAATTTTGAAGATTTTCTGTCATTACATCGGGCAGCGATAAAAACTGGAAATAATAAACTGCCCCTCCAAGGATTAAAATTGCTGCAATAATTACATATGCTTTTGTCCGGCTAAAAAACTTAAGAATAAAGGAAGCGAATAATATTCCCACTGCCAGTATACACAGGCTAATGATAACTTTAAACTGAAAAATAGTACTCGCTGATAGTACCTGGTCGTTTTGAAGAGAGGTAATAAAATAATTTTCAAGTGCGCCAACCGCTCCGGAAATAACTGCGGTATCATAACCAAACAGCAAGCCTCCCAGACTCGCAACTATTGTTATGAGGTAAACACTTTTTTGACTAATTTTTGCTGTCGCCATCGTTTGCGGAAATTATGTGTAAGTTTATACCTTATGGTTTGTATGACCACAAGTTTAAAAATAATTTTTTACTTTAGCAATTTATTATAATTATTTATTAATTTTTCTTAAAATGCACAGTCTCCAGGTGTCATATCCTAAAAAAAGAGACGCAAAGCTACTACTAAAAATTATTGCCAGGAATTTGATGAAAAAAACATTAATAAACGAAGAAACAGGAGAAATGGTGGAAGCCACTGTTATAGGATCTATAACCATAGATTGTGTGGTATTTGGTTTTGAAGCAGGCAGTCTTGAAATTTTACTGGTTAAGCATGGCCAGGGAATTAGAAAAGGGGAATGGGGGCTACCCGGTGGATGGATAAAAAAGGAGGAGGGACTGGATGACGCGGCGCACCGGTTACTAAGAGAGCTAACCGGCCTCAACAATATTTACCTGGAACAGCTCAAGGCTTTTGGGGAACCAGACCGGTTTCCCGTGGGAAGGGTAATTACCATTGGCTATAATGCTCTTATAAAAAGAGAAGATTATAACGTCAAGGCTGGTTTTACGGCATCGGAAGCGAAATGGTACAAAATAAATGAAATTCCTCATCTTATTTATGATCACAATGAAATTCTGGATTACAGCCTGAAAAGGTTAAGACGTAGGGTAAGAAAAGCACCAATAGGCTTTAATTTGCTCCCGGAAAAATTCACCTTACTTCAACTCATGCAGCTTTATGAAGAAATCCTTGGCGTGGAAATGGATAAACCCAACTTCCGCAGGAAAATTTTAAGAATGAAACTCCTGGTAGATTTAAACGAAAAACAAAAAGATGTATCCCACCGGGCGGCCAAACTATACCGTTTTGATGATAACATTTATAAAAGACTTACCGAAAAAGGATTTAGCTTTGAATTTTAAAACAAAATCCCTTTATAAACGTTATTTTTACCATTATTATAAGGCTTTTGTTGTTGCATTGAATTTTGATATTCCTATGCAATTGTTGCTGTTTCGAATCTACCTGTTTTAAAGGCTTATGAATGAAATGAATTCATTATATTTGAAATTATGCGCAACTATAATTGGCTGTCAATAATGTTATAATGAAGAAAAAGAAAAAGGAAGTCACTATTTATGACCTTGCAAAGGAATTAAAATATTCTCCTTCTACCATCTCAAGAGCTCTCAATAACCACAAGAGCATCAGCCAGAAAGCGACTAAAGAAATTCAGAAGGTCGCCAAAAAAATGGGATACCGCCCAAATTCCATCGCAGCCAGCCTTCGGAATAACAAAAGCAAGACCATAGGTATAATGATTGCCCGTATTAACAGGCCTTTTATCGCTTCCTTAATTAGCGGCGTGGAAGAAGCTGCAAGAAAAGCGGGACATAATGTACTTATAAGTCAGTCCAACGATAAATACGCAAATGAAATAAATAATGCCAAAGCACTGTACGACAGCCGCATTTGTGGTTTAATTGTCTCCCTGGGGATGGAAACCAAAGACACCGGCCATTTTCAACAATTTATAGATCAGAATATCCCAATTGTTTTTGTAGACCGTGTGCCAGATGAGTTTAACTCTTACCGTGTGATTATTGATAATTACGCAGCAGGTTACCGTGCCACCAAGCATCTTATTGACCAGGGCTGCCAGAGGATTGCCCATTTTGCAGGCGCTCAGCATCTTAACGTTTATAATCTTCGGAAAAAAGGATATCTGGATGCCCTACGGGAGAATGCTATTGAAATTGATGAAGATTTAATTGTGGACTTTAACACCATGAGTTCTGAAGAAGGAGAAGAAGCCACCAACCGGCTGTTAGATATGGCCAATCCACCTGATGGCTTGTTTTCTTCAAATGACACTGCCGCCGTAAGCGCCATCCTAACTGCCAAGAAAAAAGGAGTAAAAGTGCCGGATGACTTTGCTGTAATTGGCTTTAATGACGATCCAATCGCCTCTATTGTTGAACCTGCTTTATCTACGGTTTCACATCCTGCCATGAAAATGGGAGAAATTTCAACCCAGCGTATTCTGGAGCATTCTTCCAGAAATCTCGATACCGACGTTTCAGAAATAACCATGTTGGATACAGAAATTATCGTAAGGAATTCCAGTAAAAAGAAAACTCCAGCAACTTTATTAGAAGCCGAATAGTTCCGGCAACCAAAGGCTTAGCTGAGGAAAAAGAATTACCAGGATTAACGAGATCAGCATTCCTGCAAAAAGAGGCAACAAAGGTTTTATTACCTTTTGAATTGTAGTATTTGCCACTCCAACCCCAATAAAAAGTACGGCACCAACCGGTGGCGTGCAAAGCCCAATACATAGATTCAGCACCATAATAATCCCGAAGTGAACAGGATCTATTCCCATTGCTGTAGCAACGGGAAGAAAAATGGGAGTAAAAATGAGCACTGCCGGGGTCATGTCCATAAAAATCCCAATAAACAGCAAGATAAGGTTGATTAGGATCATTACGATAATTGGATTATCGCTGAAGGACAGCAAAGCTGAAGTTACATCCTGCGGAATATTTTCATAAGACATAATCCAGGACATGGCAATGGACATGGCGATAAGCAACATTACCAGGGAAATAGTTCCGGCAGATTGCACCAGGATAGCCTTCAGGTCTTTAATGCCCACTTCTTTGTAAATGAAAGCAAGTATAAGGCAATACACCACCGCAACCGAAGACGCTTCAGTAGCGGTAAAAATTCCCGCAACAATGCCACCAATGATAATAAATAACAGAAACAGGCTTGGTAAAGCCGAAATAAAAGCTTTAAAAACCTGCGATGCAGAACTTCTTTTTCCTGTGGGAAAACCTTTCCTTTTAGCCCATATTAAGGCAATGATCATCAAAATAAGCCCTGTAAGGATTCCGGGAATATAACCCGCCAGAAAAAGCGCACCAATACTTACCCCGCCACTGGCCAGGGAATAAATGATGAAAATATTGCTGGGCGGGATAAGCAATCCCGTAGTAGCTGAAGTCACATTAACCGCCACCCCAAATTCCTTTGTATAGCCTTCCTTCTCCATACGTTCAGACATAAAACTTCCTATAGCTGCCGCGGCTGCACCGGCTGAACCTGCAATAGCACCAAACATCATAGCGGCAACAATATTTACATGGGCCAGGCCGCCTGGCAGGGAACCTACCAAAGATTTGGCAAATTCAATGAGTCGTTTGGCAATTCCGCCGTGATTCATAATATGCCCCGCCAGGATGAAAAAAGGTATGGCGAGCAGAGAAAAACTATCCAGGCCGGTCACAACTCTTTGTGCAATAGTGGTAAAGGCAGGAATAGAATTTATGCTGATGAGGATGGTGAGCAACGACGCTATACCAATACTCCATGCCACCGGAACACGAATACCAACAAGCACAACAAAACCAAGTACCAGTACAAGTATCTCCATTATTCCGTTTCTTTTAAAAGCATCTTTGCCTCCTGTACAGAGAGAAGCTTAAAATAAATTATAAGGAATCCGCAAACCGGAAGAATAGTATATACATATCCCATAGGCAGGCCCAGTGCGGCAGAGGTTTGCCCTAAATGGAAAGAAATATAGACATAGCGCAACCCGCCAATAACAAATACTGCCAGTACAAAAAGTGCAATTAATACGTAGGCTAAAATTTCGAGTTTTAGTTTCTTTTTTTCAGCCATGGAAGCTGGTAAAAGGTCTATGGCGATATGCCCGTTTTTACCGGAAACATAAGTTGCACCTACCATACTCACCCAAATAAGCATAAAACGCGCAAGTTCATCCGTCCATGAGCTTTGATCTTCAAATATATAGCGGGTGGCCACACCCCATAAAACGCTACAAAGCATAACGGCAAGTAAAATCACTAACAGCCATTCCAGCACAATATTCAGCCTCTTACGTATTTTCATAAGTCCTTTATTTCCTGCACGAGGTTGTAGAGGGAAGTATCTTTTTGTTTTAAAGCTTCAATGACGACTTCGCTTTCTTCGCGGAATTTTTCTTTATCAGGATAATTAACTTTCACTCCGGCTTTTAATATTTCTTCAAGCGCCTCTTTCTCGGATGCTTCCCAAAGTTCCCTCTCCTTGAGGGAAGCCTCCCTGGCGCTTTCGTTAATCCAACCTTTCTCCTCTTCACTCAGTTCCTCGTAAATAGAAGAACTTATAACCAGAATATCGGGAATAGCAGTATGCTGGTCCATAGAAAATTTCTTACAGATTTCATAATGCTTAGAGGAATAGAAGCTAGGTAAGTTATTCTCAGCACCATCTACCACCCCTTGTTGTAGCGAAGTATAAAGCTCTCCCCAGGAAACCGGCGTGGGAGATCCTCCCAAAGCTTTTACCAGGGCAATGGCAGTAGGGCTTTGCATTACCCTTATCTTCATACCCTGAAGGTCTTCCGGAGCCTCTATAGGCGTATCCATGGTATAGAATGAACGGCTGCCGGCATCAAAATAAGTAAGACCCCGCAACCAGTATTTTTCGCCGTCCATCAGCAGTTCTTTTCCCAGCTCACTATCATAAAGCTTATACCTATGTTGCCGGTCACGGAATAAATAAGGGTATCCAAAAACCCGCAATTTTGGAGAAAAGTTTTCCATTACCGCAGAAGATACCTTGGTCATGGCAAGGCTGCCAATCTGCAATAATTCCAGCGCCTGCCGCTCAGAGCCTAACTGGCTGCTGGGATAGATCTCAATACTAAGTTTCCCGCCCGATTTTTCCTTTACCTTTTCAGCAAAATATTCCATGGCGATATGCACAGGGTGCGTTACCCCTAAGCTATGCGCCAGCTTTAAAGATTTCCCTTCCTCCTTTTTTCCGCAGGCGAAAAATAGCAGCAAACAAAAACTGAAAAAGAAGAGTTTTTTTATCATTATTTGTCCTCAGCTTCGTAAAAACCGAAATATTCCTTTGCGTTATAATAGCAGATATCCTGAACAATTTTCCCCAGCCATTCCATATCTTCAGGAAGTTCCTTTTTCTGAATATCTTTCCCAAAAAGGTTACACAACACCCTCCTGAAATATTCATGACGCGGGAAAGAAAGCATGCTACGGCTATCGGTAAGCATTCCTACAAAACAGCTGATAAGGCCCATGTTTGAAAGAGAATTGAGTTGCTTCTCGATCCCATCTTTCTGGTCTAGGAACCACCAGGCAGAACCGTGCTGAATTTTTCCCTTCGGACTGTCACTCATAAAATTTCCCGCCATAGTTGCCATCACTTCATTATCTGCAGGATTTACATTGTAAAGGATAGTTTTCGGTAATGCCTTTTCTCTTTCCAGGCCATCCAGGAATTTTGCCAGTGGCTTTGCCTGCTCAAAATCGCCTATACTATCTACGCCTGCATTGGCACCTAATTCTTCCAGAAGCCTCGAATTTGCATTTCTCACCGGCCCCAGGTGCAACTGCATCACCCATTTTTTCTTAGCGTAGTACATGCCGAGATAATGCATTAATCCAGATTTATAGATCACAGCATCTTCAGCCTCTATTTCCTGCCCGCCCAGTTTCTTTTTTACAATTTCATCCAGTTCTTCATCGGTAAAATCTTCAGAACAGGCATAATCAAGCCCATGGTCTGAAAGGCGGCAGCCTACTTCATGAAAATACTCTATCCTGCTTTCAGCAGCTCTCTGCAGCGAACTAAAATTGGTGATCTCAATACCGGTTATTTCTGAAAGCCTTTCAATATAAACGCCAAAATCATTTTTTTCAATCCCCAGTAAACTATCCGGGCGAAAAGTAGGCAGGATTTTTATTTCGAATCCTTCATCTGCAAGTTGTTTATGATACTTCAGGTCATCTGCAGGATCATCGGAAGTACAAACTACTTCCACCTTCATCTTCTTCAGCAGGTTTCTTGCAGAATAAGCCGGGGTGGCCAGTAAATCGTTGCATTGATTATAAATTTTCTTCGCATTTTCGGGCTTCAAAAGATCAGTAATTCCAAAGTAGCGCTCCAGTTCCAGATGGCTCCAGTGGTATAACGGGTTTCTTACCGCATAAGGAATGGTGGTGGCCCATTTCATGAATTTTTCTTCATCAGTCCTTTCACCTGTAATGTAATCTTCGGGAATTCCTAGTGCCCGCATGGCCCGCCACTTATAGTGATCTCCCTTGATCCAAATTTCGGTTAAATTGGAAAACTGCCGGTCTTCTGCAATATCTTCAACGGGTAAATGGCAGTGAAAGTCAATAATGGGAAGCGATTCTGCAAAGCCATGATAAAGGTTTTGCGCAGCTTTAGTTTCGAGTAAAAAATTATCGTCTATAAAACTTTTCATTTAAAACTTTTAAGATTAGTTCAGGCTAAAAGTAGCTTCTTCAACTTCAGTCATACCCAGTTCAACATTTCTGGGATTGGGGGTAGAGCCTCCAATGTACACTTTAAATTCTCCTTTTTCCAGTACACGTTCTCCTTTCAGGTTAACCAGTTCCATCATCTGCGGGGTAATTTCAAAACTGATTTCTTCGGAAGCACCCGCCTGCAGTTTCACCCTTTTCACCCCGAATAACTGGTATTTTGGAGCGTCTACTGAAGTCTTTACGTCTGATACATATAGCTGCACCACTTCTTCAGCTTCTTTTTCCCCGGTGTTGGTAACTTTAACTGAAGCCTGCAGGGAATTGCCCTTTTTCACCTTATTCTTTGACAGCTTGATAGCAGAATAGTCAAAACTGGTATAGCTAAGTCCGTAGCCAAACGGGTACATTGGCGCCTCATCCATGTATTTGTAAGTCCTGCCGTTCATGCTGTAATCTTCATAAGGCGGCAGGTCATCAAGTGATTTTGGAAAAGTGATCGGTAATCTTCCCGAAGGAGAAACCTTGCCAAAAACAACATCGGCCACCGCGTTACCTCCTTCTTCGCCGGGATACCATACCAGCAACACCGCATCTGCCAGTTCATGCACTTTTTCAAGGTTCATTGGGCTGCCGCCGGTAATTACCGCAATAACAGGATTATCGCCTGCGGCATCGCTCAATTTTTGTAAATAATCGATCTGGTTTTGCGGAATATTATAATCCATTCTGTCTCCAAAGGTTTCCGAAGCAATAGACTCTCCTTCCTCACCTTCCAATACTCCTGAAATTCCCAAAACGGCAATAGTCGCATCGCTATTTCCCGCATTTGGGGAAGCCCAATCCTGTGGGTTTGCGTTGGGACGATCAAACAAGGTCCCCTGCCTGTACTGCATCTGGCTTTGTGGCTCGATAGCTCCTGCAAGCCCTTCAAGAATGGTTACTAAATCAGGATTTATTCCGTGGTAATTCCCCAGTAACACTTCTACACTTGTAGCATTAGGCCCGGTAACAAAATATTTGGAAAGATTATTCTTTAATGGAAGCGCCCCATTATTCTTCAACATTACAATTGACTTCTGCGCGGTTTTCCTGGCCAGCTGCCGGTGTTCTTCGGTATTTAAATTTTCCACAGAAAGTTTAGAATACGGGTTATCTTCAGCCGGATCAAAAAGGCCCAGCTTGAACTTGGTCTTTAGCAAAGTTGCCAGCTGTTCATCAATTTCCTCCTCGGTCACCAATCCCTGCTCTACTGCGGCGGGAAGATGCGGATAAACACTTCCGCAGTTAAGGTTTACCCCGCTTTTAATAGCAAGCGCAGCAGCCTCTTCAGGAGTTTCCACTACATTATGCCCTTCATAAAAATCAACTAAAGCCCAGCAATCACTCACAATATGCCCGTCAAAATTCCATTTATCACGCAAAACATCCTGGAGCAGATATTTATTGGCACAACAAGGTTCCCCGTTGGTGCTGTTGTAGGCGCACATGATGGTTTCCACATCGGCATCTACCAAAGCTTTAAATGCGGGCAGGTAAGTTTCCCATAAATCTTTTTGGGAGGCTTCCGCATTAAATTCGTGCCTTAGTTTTTCGGGGCCGCTGTGTACTGCAAAATGTTTTGCAGCCGCAGCCGTCTTCAAGTATTTTGGATTATCTCCCTGAAGGCCGTTTACAAAAGCAGTGCCCAGGATAGAAGTGAGATAAGGATCTTCTCCATAGGTTTCCTGCCCCCTTCCCCAACGCGGGTCCCTGAAAATATTGATATTCGGCGTCCAGAAAGTAAGGCCGCTGTACTGGCGGCGATAACCATTTTCAACTGCCGTATTATGTGTAGCCCTGGCTTCGTCTGAAATTGCAGAGGCCACTTCCTTTATAAGTTCTTCATCAAAAGTCGCCCCCATCCCTATGGCCTGTGGAAAGACCGTGGCAACGCCAGACCTTCCAATCCCGTGCAAAGCTTCGTTCCACCAGTTATATTCCGGGATCCCCAATCTTTCTACCGCCGGGCTGTTATGCACCATTTGCATTGCTTTCTCTTCCAGAGTCAATCGATTGATTAAATCCTGAACTCTTTCATCTACAGGCAAAGCGGGATCCCTAAAAGGATAAGCCCCGGAATTACCGGAATTTTGCGCATTGGCCTGAGCGGAAAAAACAATACCCATAGTAATGAGCAGGACTTTAGTAATTATTATTCTCATGGCTTCTATAGTATTGAAAATTATGATTTTTTGAAAATAAAGGGATGAATATCGCAATAGCTTAACAAATAACGCATAAATTTAAATTAAACGCAACCGATTGCGTAAAAAATTTTGTTTACATGCTTTTTTTACCTAATTTTCGCCATACATGTGCAAATTGCCATGAGCATCTTTTTTATTGACTCCTGTTTTATGAAACTTAAAAATCTAATTTTAAGCACCTTAACTCTCTTTTTAGCCACCACCTCTTTTTCCCAAAAGGGTTATAACCTATGGCTGCAATACAACAAAATTACAGATGCCCAACTTCAGAAAAATTATCTTAATAAGATCCAGGGAATAAAAATCTTAGGAAACTCGCCAACCCTTAATGTTTCTGCGGAAGAAATGCAGAACGCCTGGAAATCCTTCTTCGGAAAAGAACTTCCGGAGAAAAATTCAGGAGAAAATATACTGGTGCTGGGAAAAATGGATCAACTTCCGCAGCAGCTTCAACAAAACTTAAAACAGGATTTCGAAAATATCAATTCTGAAGGTTACATTATTAAAGAAGTAAAATTTGAAGGCAATAATACAATTCTTATAACCGGGAAATCCGACATAGGTGTACTTTACGGCAGTTTTCGGCTGCTTCGGGAAATGCAGTTGCACAATGGACTGTCCAACCTTGATATCTACAATAGTCCAAAAATCCAGAAAAGGGTGCTTAATCACTGGGATAACCTGGACCGCACGGTGGAAAGAGGTTATGCCGGCTTTTCCATCTGGGACTGGCATTTGCTGCCAGATCTTATCAAGCCTGAGTATACAGATTATGCCCGCGCTAACGCCTCTATTGGGATTAACGGGACCGTGCTTACCAATGTAAATGCCAATTCCCTTGTTTTAACTGAAGAATATATTAAAAAAGTAAAAGCGCTTGCTGAAGTTTTCAGACCCTACGGGATCCAGGTTTACCTTACCGCAAGATTTTCTTCTCCCATAGAAAGCGGTGGCCTGGAAACTGCCGATCCTTTAAATGAAGAAGTAAGGCAATGGTGGAAAGACAAAGCCGACCAGATTTATGCTGAAATTCCCGATTTTGGTGGATTTTTGGTTAAAGCGAATTCTGAAGGGCAGCCGGGACCAAATAACTATGGCCGCTCACATGTGGACGGCGCTAATATGCTCGCCGAAGCCGTGGCTCCTCATGGCGGAATAATTATGTGGCGCGCCTTTGTATATTCTGAGCATGACCCTGAAGATCGCGCAAAACAGGCTTATTCAGAATTTGTTCCTTTTGACGGAGAGTTTGCAGATAATGTTTTGCTACAGGTAAAAAACGGAGCTATAGATTTTCAGCCGCGGGAGCCATTTCATCCATTATTCGGTGCGATGCCTGATACTCCATTGATGATGGAGTTCCAGATCACGCAGGAATACCTTGGGTTTGCCACGCATCTGGTTTTTCTTCCGAAATTATTTGAAGAGACTTTAGAAGAAGACACTTTTGTTGATGGGGAAAATTCTACGGTTGCCAAAGTTATTGATGGCACACTTTCTAGTAAAAAGCTTACCGGAATGGCAGGAGTCGCAAATATTGGAAATGAAAGAAACTGGACGGGGCATCCCTTTGCCCAGGCCAACTGGTATGGTTTTGGCCGCCTCGCCTGGGATCCCTATCTCTCTTCAGAAGAAATAGCCGAAGAATGGCTGAAAATGACTTTTACCAATAATGAGGATTTTGTTGAACCCATGAAAGAAATGATGCTGGAATCCCGCGAAACCGTGGTAAAATATATGACGCCGCTGGGCCTTCATCATATTATGCGCACCGGCCACCATTACGGTCCCGGTCCATGGGTAAGTAATCTTTCCCGCCCGGAATGGAATCCGGTTTATTACCATAAGGCAGATTCGGCAGGAATTGGTTTTGACCGTACAAAAAGCGGCAGCAATGCCCTGGATCAGTACGCCGATCCTATTGCTGAAAGATATAGTTCTCCGGAAACCACTCCGGAAAAATATCTTTTATGGTTCCACCACCTGCCCTGGGACTATAAAATGAAAGACGGAAAAACCCTGTGGTACAATATGGCCGCAAAATACCAGGAAGGCGTGGAAGAAGTTGAAGGTATGGCAGAAACCTGGAAAAAAATGGAATCCTATGTAGATGAGGAAAGATTTGAAAAAGTTTCCATGCTGTTGCAAATCCAGCTGAAGGAAGCCAAATGGTGGAGGGATGCCTGCCTTCTTTATTTCCAGCAATTCTCTAATATGGAAATGCCCGACTTCATCCCTGAACCCGAACATACCTTAGAATACTATAAAAATTTAAAAACCCCCTATGCTCCGGGAATATAATTTTTCGGAAAATTTGAAAACCTGAATAAGGAGAAAAAGAACTGGAAAGTCCAAAATCTCCCAAATCTTATTTTTAATGAAAGAAAATCTAACCGCAATTGTTACCGGCGCCAACGCCGGCTTAGGCTACGCCACCGCTAAAAAATTATGCGACAACGGCGTTACTACTTATGTAAATGGCAGAAACGAAGAAAAAACCAAAAAGGCCTGTGAGGAACTTGGCCCTAATGCCAAACCTTTTATCCTGGACCTCAACAACCTTAAAGATATTCCCGCTGCGGTGGCAAAAATAGCCAAAGAAGCAGGAAGCATAGACATCCTGGTGAATAATGCAGGAATAAACATGAAAAAAGAATTTATGGAAGTGACCGATGAGGAATTCCAGTCCATTCTGCATACTAATATTACCAGCGTTTTTGTAATGAGCCGCGAGGTTTCAAAATATATGAAGGAGAAGAACGCAGGAAGTATTATTAACATAAGCTCTATGGCGGCGCAGTACGGCATTCCAAAGGTGATCGCTTATTCTGCCAGTAAAACTGCTATTGAAGGAATGACCCGCGCCATGGCTGTTGATCTTGCCGAATTTGGAATAAGAGTGAACTGTGTGGCTCCGGGATTCATCAAAACCAATATGAGCAGCAAGGCACTGGATAGTGAGCCGGAAAGAAAAAAGAAGGTGCTCTCCAGGACCCCAATGGGCAAACTGGGAGACCCTTCAGACGTGGCAGATGCCGTATTTTATTATGCGACGACCGAATCAAAATTTACCACAGGAACTATTTTGCCTATAGACGGCGGAAATTCAATAGGATTTTAAAACATAGCTCCATAAAGAATAATTAAAAGCTGATACAAAATATCAGCAGGTATTTAACTGCTGAAGTCTTCTAAAACATTGCCGTTATGAAAAATAAAATACTAAACCTTAGTTTCCTACTGCTTTGTGTCCTGTCACTCTTTAGCTGTAAGTCCAATTCCGAAGAAAAAGAGAATTCAGAAATTGCTTCCGCAGAAAAAAAAGAAGAAAAAGGGCTTAAAGATTATTATGAAGGCTATTTCCCCATTGGCGTAGCGGTTGCGCCGCGATCACTTGAAGGGCAATCCAAAGATCTTATCCTGGAACAATTTAATAGCCTTACTCCGGAAAACGTTATGAAAATGGGAGAAATCCATCCCGAACAAAACCAGTATTACTGGGAAGCTGCCGATAAAATTGCTGAGTTTGCACGGGAACATGATATGAAAATGCGTGGCCATGCCCTGGTATGGCACCAGCAAACCGGCGATTGGATTTTTAAAGCTGAAGATGGCGGCCAGGTGAGCAAAGAAGAGCTTTTACAACGCATGAAAACCCATATAGACAGCGTGGTTTCCAGGTACAAAGGAACAATTTACGCCTGGGATGTGGTGAATGAGGCCATATCAGACAATCCCGAAGAATTCTTAAGAAATTCCCCCTGGTATGAAATTGCCGGTGAGGATTTTCTGATAAAAGCTTTTGAATATGCGCATGAAGCCGACCCTGAAGCCAAGCTTTTCTACAACGATTACAATGCCATTATTCCTGAAAAAAGGGAGCGGATTTACAGGCTTCTAAAACTGCTGAAAGACAAAGGCGCCCCGATTGACGGCGTGGGAATCCAGGCACACTGGTCAATTTTTGACCCTTCCGAAAAAGATTTAAGGAAAGCCATAGACAAATATTCTTCGTTGGGCCTTGACGTGCAGATAACAGAACTCGACGTTTCCCTTTATCCGTGGGAAAAGGAACGAAGGGAATTAAGAGAGGGCGAATCTGATGAATTTACCCCTGAAATGGAGCAACGGCAAATTGAAAGTTATGATATGTTTTTTAAAGTTTTCAGGGATTATAAAGACGTGCTGACAGGAGTTACTTTTTGGAATGTATCTGACAATTACAGCTGGCTTGACCATTATCCTGTAGAAGGCAGAAAAAATTATCCGCTGCTTTTTGATGAAAATTATGAGCCGAAAAAAGCGTACTGGAAGGTGGTTGAGTTTGACGAAAAAAATTAAGAAAATGAAAATTTCCGCAGCAGCAAGATTAAAGAAAAGAATTTTTTACGGTGTAATGGCTTTTTTGCTTCCGGCGCTTGGCTTTGCGCAGGAAAGTTATATCACCAATAATGCTGAAGAAGGAGCTTTTACTTTAGCTTCTGCTTCAGAATCACCATCAATTTATCTAAATACTGAAGATTTTAAAGGCGTAAAAATGGTAGCCAAGGACCTGAGCCAGGATATTGAAAGGGTGACGGGAAGGCTTCCGAAGATAGACAGCACTGGAGAAGTAAGTGCTAAAACGGCAATTATCGTAGGTACGCTGGGTAAAAGTCCGCTTATTGATCAACTCGCCGGTAACGGGAAGTTAGACGTATCGGAGATTGTGGGGAACTGGGAAAATTTCAGCATACAGGTAGTGGAGAATCCAATGCCCAATGTGGAAAAAGCCCTGGTAATAGCTGGGAGCGACAAGCGGGGGACGATTTTTGGCATGTACGATGTTTCTGAAGAAATGGGTGTTTCTCCCTGGTACTGGTGGGCAGATGTTCCTGCTAAAAAAGCTGATGAGATTTACGTGAAAAGCGGAAAATTTACTGATGGTTCCCCAAAAGTAAAATACCGCGGAATTTTTATTAATGATGAAGCCCCTGCCCTCTCCGGCTGGATCATGGAAAATTTTGGCGGCTTTAACAGTCAGTTTTACGAGCATGTTTTTGAACTTATTCTACGCCTGAAAGGTAATTATCTCTGGCCGGCAATGTGGGGCAGGGCGTTTTATGATGACGATCCAAAAAATCCCAAACTGGCCAATGATTATGGCATTGTGATAGGAACTTCACACCACGAACCTTTGATGCGTGCCCATGCGGAATGGGGAAAATATGGTGAAGGCCCCTGGGATTATACCAAAAACAAAGAGAACCTCCAGGAATTTTGGCGCAAAGGCATGGAAAGAATGGGCGATAATGAGAGCCTGGTTACCATTGGAATGCGCGGCGACGGAGATGAGCCTATGAGCGAAGGCACGGCTATAAACCTGCTGGAAAATATTGTGGCAGACCAAAGGCAGATAATTTCTGAAGTTACCGGGAAACCTGCTGAAGAAACTCCACAGGTTTGGGCGCTTTATAAAGAAGTACAGGATTATTACGACCAGGGAATGCGGGTGCCGGATGATGTTACCTTACTGCTTTCTGACGATAACTGGGGAAACATAAGAAAATTGCCAAATCCTGAGGAAGAAGCACGGGAAGGCGGCTACGGAATTTATTATCATTATGATTATGTTGGTGGCCCGCGAAACTATAAATGGATTAACACCACACAAATTTCCAGGGTTTGGGAACAGATGAACCTGGCCTATGATTTTGGGGCAGATCGCCTGTGGATTGTTAATGTTGGCGATATTAAGCCTATGGAATATCCCATTAGTTTTTTCCTGGATTTCGCCTGGAATCCTGAAAAAATCGCTGCAGAAGACCTTAAGCAATATACTGTAGATTGGGCAGCGGATCAATTCCCAAAGGAATATGCTGAAGAAACCGCAGATTTACTGCTCACTTATACCAACTACAACAGCCGCAGAAAACCAGAACTTATTAGCCCCGAAACTTACAGCCTTACCAATTTTGACGAAGCAGATAAGGTGCTGAAAGATTTTGATGCCCTGGAAGAAAAAGCAGAAAATGTGTACAGTAAACTTCCGCAGGAATATAAAGATGCTTTTTACCAACTGGTTTTATTTCCGGTAAAGGCTTCTGCAAACCTCAACAGGCTTTATATAGCGGCGGGAAAAAATAAATTGTATGCAGAACAAGGCCGGGCTTCAGCCAATAAATATGCTGATAAAGTAGAGGAGTATTTTGAAAAAGATGCCGAATTAACTGATTACTACCACAACGAACTGGCTGATGGCAAATGGAACCACATGATGTCCCAAACGCATATTGGCTACACCTACTGGCAACAGCCCGAGCAAAATAATATTCCGGAGGTAAAAAGAATCGAAATACCTGAAGATGCCGCAATGGGCATTAGTGTTACCGGCTCAAATGAAGCATGGCCACAAACTTCAGGGCAGGCAAAACTTCCGGTATTGAGCCCATACAGTAATGTAAAGCCGAAAATCACCATTTTCAATAAAGGGCAGGAAGAATTCAAATATAAGGTCAAAAACAAAAAGGACTGGCTTCAGCTTTCTTCGGAAAAAGGAAAAGTAAACGATTCCGAAGAAATTGCTTTGAATATTGACTGGAATTCGGCGACAAAAGGAACTACTGAAGTTCCGCTAACGATTAAAGGGCCGGGCAGGACAAAAGTTGAAGTTATTGTTCCTGTTTATAATCCTGCCGAAGAAAACATTTCAGGTTACGTGGAAAGCAACGGCTATATTTCTATCCCCGCAACGGGATTTTCAGAAAAATCTGAAGGAGAAAACAGCTGGAAGGAAATTCCGAATTTAGGAAAGACCGGCGCTGCAATGTCTTCAGGAGAAATGCAGCCTGGCCAGGAATTCACTGAAGATAATCCTTCCTTAAATTATGAATTCTATACATTTGAATCTGGTAATGTGGAAGTGGAATTTACTTTATCTCCCAGCCTGGATTTTCTTGACCGGGGCGGACTAAGATTTGCGGCATCCATTGATGGAAAAGAACCTAAAATATTAAATCTGCAGGAGGACACGGAGGACGACTGGAATACTTCAGTAGCTAATAATGCCACCAGGGTGACTGCCTCTTTTGATCTTGGAGCCGGCGGGAACCACAGCTTAAAAATCTGGGCGGTAGACCCGGGAATTGTGCTTCAGAAGATCCTCATTAAAACAAGGGAAGTTGGTGATTCTTATCTCGGGCCGCCGGAAAGTGTGAAGGTCGAATAATTTAAAATGTATTAATGTAGCAATGAATTGGTGCGCAGTTTGAGTCTTTTAGGAGGCAGACCGTAGTGGAGAACCCGTTCTTACTACGAACATTTAAATTAACTTCTCGACTGCACTCGAGTGGACTTTAGGGTTCACTTTTCGTAAAATAATCATTCATGGGTACGGCAGTTGCTTTTAGCAGGATATTATTCCGGTTTCAATATCATTTAGTAAATTGCTTGCCCTGAATATTATCTTCAGATTAATAAAAAATGAAATTATCAGCCTACATACTTTCTATTGCACTTTCTGCAGCATTCATTTCCTGCCAGGATTCAGAAAAAGAAAATTCGCAGACTGTTGTTCAGCAGAAAGAAAAATCTTCCTATGATCTTCTGGTAAAAAAGCCCGATAGTATTGCTGTACCCGAAGGCATGCAATGGGTTTCCGGCGTGAAATTCACTATGGGTGCAACCGGGGATGATCCTTATGCCCTACCCAGAGAAAAACCGGCACACCCTGTAGCGGTGGACGGTTTTTTTATGGATGTAACCGAAGTAACCAATGCCGAATTTGCCGAATTTGTGAAGGAAACAGGCTATGTTACCGTTGCTGAAAGGCCGGTGAACTGGGAAGAAATGAAAAAGCAGCTACCACAAGGCACTCCAAAACCGCCGGACAGTATTTTGCAGCCTGGCTCCCTGGTTTTCAAAAAAAGCCTTGAAAAGGTTAATAATCTCAATGATTATTCCCAGTGGTGGGAATGGAAACTTGGCGCTAACTGGAGACATCCTTACGGCCCGGGAACCTCTATAGAAGGTAAAATGGATTATCCCGTAGTTCATGTTTCTTATGAAGATGCCTTTGCCTATTGTAAATGGGCGGGCAGAAGCCTTCCTACGGAAGCGGAGTGGGAAGCTGCCGCAAAAGGGCAGCTTAACGGCGGGATTTATACGTGGGGAGATGAAGAAAAAAAACTGAACGAAAATGCAAATACCTGGCAGGGCACATTTCCTACAGAGAACACACCTGAAGATGGCTTTAAATATGCCGCACCAGTGAAATCCTTTCCGCCAAACAGTATAGGATTATATGATATGGCAGGAAATGTTTGGGAAATTACTACCGATTGGTTTGACGTTAATTATTATAACCAGGCGTTAAATGAGGGAGAACAGATTAATCCACAAGGTTCAGAAAGGCCATATAATCCCGATAATCCGTATGAACCGGAGAAAGTGATGAAGGGCGGATCTTTTTTATGTAATAAATCCTATTGTGCCAGTTACCGTATTTCAGCAAGGATGGGAATGTCTATAGATTCAGGGACAGATCATGTGGGCTTTCGAACAATATTACGGCCAGCAGCAAAATCTTATTAAGGTGCTTATGTTTTTTTATCCTGAGGCACCTGGGTGGTCACAATTAAAATTCCAAGGCCGGCAAGCACGGCGCCCACAATAAAAGGAACTATAAACCCAAATCTTACGGCATAACCTGATAGGAAAGATCCAAGGGAGATTCCTAAACCAAAAGCCATAGTTACCACAGAAAGCTGGGTACCCGTCTGGCCTTTTTGAGCAAGGTCGCCGGCAAGTGCAAGTGCCGGAGCAAACACCATTGCGGCGCTAATGCCCTGGAAAGCCCGGGCAGCGATCATATGCCAGGATTCTGTGGCAATCCCCTGTGCCAGTTCTGCAGGAATTAAGGCAATAAGCCCTATTACGATAAAAATCTTACGTCCATATTTGTCACTGGCTTTACCTATTAAGGGCTGGAATATGGCCAAAACCCCAATTAGCGCACTAAATTCTACTGAAAATAAGAAAGCACCCTGCCCTAAACGTTGATTGGTTTCGGTTTCTATAGGAGCTAAAAGAGAGAAGCCAAAACTCATTATAAGCGTTGCCAGACCAAGGGCAAAAATGGGATCCAGGATCCGCCCTTTTTCCGTAGATTTTACGCGGATGGACATTTTCCTGTCGCTGGGTTCAATATCTGCAGGATCGTGCACCAGCAGGGAGACCAGCGCAGCACCTAGTAAGGCTGCAAATGAAGCAATGTAAAAAGAAGCGGTGAAGCCATCTATAGTTCCCAAAACAGGAACATTATATGGCCCTCCCTGTGCCAGAACGCCACTTATTAAAGGACCGGCGCCAAACCCGATTAGCCTGAAAGAATTGTACACGCCCATATTATTTCCCCTGCTGCCTTTACCACTAAGTTCGCTTACCAGTGCCAGGCTGGCCGTAATAGTAAGTGCCGCGGCCAGGCCCTGGAATGCCCTTACAATCATTAGTGCCCAGTAGGTGTGGACAAAGGAATAACTAAAATTGGCAATGGTAAAAAGCCCGAGCCCAAACAGAACAAAGAGTTTTCTTTTTCCGAATTTATCGGAAAGCCTTCCTGCAAAAGGTTGGGTGAAACTTGTTATGAGACCAAAAAGGCCAAGCACCAGCCCGGTAATAAAGGATTCTGAAAGTCCGAAGAATTCTCCCTGTACTTTTTCACTGGCGATGTAAAGCGGGAGCACCACGATAAGAAAAGAATTCCCCAGTGAATCTGCCATTCTTGCAATTCCAAGGATTATAATTCGCTTATCGGTTCCAAACATATTCTGCCGCTATCTGGTAATTTAAATTTTCAGGGGAACTTCAAAATTAAATAATACGGCAGCAGAAGCGGTTTTAACGGCTGATAAAATGTTGTTAAGATACAGGCCATAACGGCCATTCTTCAGAAGAAAATGTAAAAAAGGCCTTAGATTATTCCCTAAAGCCCTTTACTTTGATTATTAACATTAACGATTTAATTAATACACCCTGCCAATCATAGGGTTCTCAACTATAGTTTTTTTGAGTTCTTTAAAATCTACTTCCCCCTGATATTTCCATACCACCTCTCCGCCGGGCTCAATAAGCATGGTGTAGGGCAAAGCACCATTCCAATCTGGATCTATGGCTTCTATTAAAGCATATTTATCGTCATTGGTAACTATATGATTCTCTAAAGCTGAATTGGCTTCTTCTAAAAATTCCAGGGCTTTATCTTTTTTGGAAAGTTTATCTGCTGAAACCGATACGAACTCAAAATCCCTGGCGCCAAACATCCGCTGGATGGTAACAAATTCAGGATATTCAATCCTGCAAGGGGCACACCATGTTGCCCATACATTTATTAACCTAAGATTATCACTGTTATTATCAATTAATTTTTTGATATCCTGCATAGAACTTTCAGTTAATTCCACTTCTTTATCAGCCCACATGGCATCTGTTTTTTTCCTGTTTTCTGTCTTCCAGGCCCATTTTGTGGAGCAACCAAAGGTTTTGGTAACCGGGTCTTCTATTTCTTCTCCTGCCAGAACTTTATCCAGCGCATTCCTAAGATCTTCCCCATTAGTTGTGCCTGGTTTTTCGGTATCATCTATCCTACCCACATACTGTAATTTCCTGTCCGGGCCAAAAACAAACGCATGGGGGGTAGCAGCAGGGCCATAGGCAAGGGATACCTCCTGGGTATCACCATCATATAAATAAGGGAAGTTGAAATTTTTATTTTTTGCCCTTACCTGCATTTCTTCAAAAGTATCACCCATGTCTGAATATCCCAGCTCCTCCGGCAACAAACCCAGCGGACTATTGGGAGAAATAGCAATTAATTGCACGCTTTTATCACTATAATCTGAAGCGATTGCTTTTATACGGTCCTCATAAGCCTGGGCCGTAGGACAGTGGTTACAGGTAAAAATGACTGCAAGCACTTTGGCATCTTCATAATCTGATAAAGAATGGTATTCTTCATCTACCCCGGGAAGGTTGAAATCTGGGGCCTTACTTCCTATTTCAAGGGTTTTTACCTCCTGCTTGGGTACCGGCTGTGGATCACTGGCAAAGGCAAAAGCTATTCCAGCTTCTGAGTTTTCTTCCTGTAAATCCCGGGAATCCTCCTCATTGGTATTTTCCTTATCACTTTTACACTGAACCAACAGGAACAATGTAAAAAGTAAAAAAGCAAATTTTACGGTCCTTACATAAAGTTCTTTTATTCTTTCCATAATATTACTATTCTTAATGCTAATCTGTAAACTACCTAAAAAGTTTCAGGACTCATTTTCCTTGTCCCCACGCTACAGAGGTTAAAATTCTTCTTTTTTAAGCCAATGTTTTAGAAGTCCAGCCTTAATGGGGCTACTTCTTAAATATCACGCAGGTATGCCATGTTTTCTTCCATGCTTTCAAAAGGATTATTGGTGTATTCTTCCTGCTCAATAAAAATATGTTTTACGCCCGATTTTTTCTGATTTTCAAGGATCCTGTTAATATCCAGATCTCCATTCCCAAATTCGGTACTTTCTTTTTCGGTAATATTCATGTCTTTTAAATGCCAAAGGGGAAAACGGCCCGGAAATTTCTGAAAATAGTCAACAGGATCGTTTCCTGTAGCCACCACCCATCCAAGATCGAGTTCCATGTGTACAAGATCAGGATCTGTATTTTCCAGCAAAACATCATATAGTACCTGCCCGTCTTTGGTCTCAAATTCATATTCATGATTATGATAGCCAAATTTCAGGTTTCTTTCTTTACAGGCTTTTCCGGCTTCATTAAACATATTGGCTACTTTCTTATAATTCTCTACCGTTTGCCCTTCTGAAGGCATAGTGGAGCAGATAAGATATTCCTGTCCAGATTCCACAGCCTGCTGCATAGTATCTTCCCATTGATCGTCCAGATGTACATGGCCGCTCACCAGCTTCATGCCCAACTCTTTACAGGCTGCCTGCATTTTTTGCGGCCCCATACCGTAATAATTTCCTTTTTGGCTACGGGCGCTTTCTATTTCTTTTATGCCCATGGCTGCTATCTTTTCAAGTGTTCCGCGGGCATCGGTATCCAACGCATCACGAAAGGTATATAACTGAACTCCGAATTTTTTCACTTTTGCTGCAGAAGGAGCTAAGGTGAAAGAAGGAAGGAGTATTGCTCCCGCTGTAAAAGCAGCAGACTGGACTAAAAATTTTTTCCGGCTTATCATAATTGTAATATTTTAGTTAATTTATAAAAAATTGCCATAGCTAGTTTAGTTTCAAATACTTTTCTTTAACATTCCACCCTTTCAGCAGGATCTGGTTATTTCCCTCCAGCAAATCAGCAGAGGCAGAAACTTCCACATTCATAGATTCCTCCGGCTTAAGGCTAAAATAATTGTCCTTCCAGTACACGGGTAACACATCTTCCCCGTCATTAAGCAATCTTGCGCGGGTAAAGAAAGCCAGTTCCCCGGAGGTATTACTAAACTTTATCGTCCAGGTAACCTTACCGTTTTCCTGTTCTTTATTTAAAACTTCAGCCTCAAGGCTTGTTTCCTTCATTGTGTTTAAAGAACTGTAATCGTCATTTTTCGCCAGCCAGTACGTATTATGGGAAAGGAGGTTTCCGCTTTCGTCTTTTAAGCTTAAGACCACTATTTTTACTCCGTCATTATTCTGAAAAACTTTTTTAATTGATAATGGCTGCACCACATTTGAGGCACCTGCCTTTACCTTTGAAGTTTTTTGGTATAACTTTTCTGAAGCAGGATTAAAAACCGCTACCTCCAGGTTCATATTTTTCAAATCTTTATATGAACGGTTTACCACAGTGACCTCATAATTAATTGGATTAAGCTGAACATGCACCGGCTCCACTGCCCCCTGCATAAAATAGTAGCCCGCGTTTGGCTGAAGGTACCAGTCATAAATTTGCCAGATTACGCTGGGAAAAGCAGCATTTAATTTCCAGAGCATTGCCCCGCCAATATCATTTAACCTACTTCCTGCCGCTTCAAAAATTCCCTGATACCCCACCGCGTTCATCAATTGCATTTTTTCAGAAAAATCTTCCATAGAAACAGGTTCACCATAACGTTTTACCATTTGTTCATAATACAGGTCGTACCTGCCGTTACCGGTGGCGGCATCATGATAGCCCCAGGTATTATTTAGCGGAAACGGAAGTTCCGGATCCCAGACCAAATCTGGAATAATCTTTTTAAGGGAATTATAGGGAGGCTGGGAGGGCAATCCTGTTTCATCTTTAAACACCCAGTCTTTTGCATTATTGGCCAGGTCGTAATACTCCTCAATATCCTGCCAGGTATAAGGGCCGCTGCTATAAACCCCGGAGGCTTTTCCATCTGGCCAGGAGCCTTCAAGATCTTCAGGCAGTTTCGCGAAACCGGAAGAGCTGGGAATAAATGGACGTGTTCCGTCCAGATCTATTACACTTTGCCGCATTTGCCTGTACACATCTTTTCTAATATGCCCTTCATTTCCACCCGTCCATAAAAGCAAACTGGGGTGATTCCTGATCCTGTAAATAGTACTTTTTACATTATCTACAAAAACATCTGGTTCTACGGGCCAGTCTGTAGATCCTTTAAATTCGCCGTGGGTATCGCCGGTTACCCAAAAGTCTGACCATACTAACATTCCATATTTATCTGCCAGGTTAAAGAAGGTATCGGGTGGGGTAATTCCCCCTCCCCAGATGCGGATGAGGTTAATATTTGAATTTCGGCACAAATGTAATTCGGCATCATAGCGGGTGGAATCACGGTCCAGCAGCATATCGGGAACCCAGGCACCTCCAACCAGCTGGATACGCCTTCCGTTCACATAAAAATCCCTTCTTAGAAACTTGTCTTTTACTTCAACAGGTTTAGAGCTTACCGTACGAATTCCAAAAACAAAACTGGTATCGTCTGAAACCACTCCATCGGTTTCATATCGTAGGTTGATGTTGTACAGATTGGCCTTTCCCTGCCCGTTTGGCCACCATAAATGAGGATCCTTAACCTGCAGTTCAGCGGTATTTTCAGAATTTATATCCACAGTAGTTTCTGATGCTGCGGGTATATTGATTTCTCTTGAAATATGTATTGGGGCGCCTTCAAAATTATTTGGAGTAATATCCACTTGCAAGGTTCCCTTTTGAACTTTGCTGCCAATATTTCTCAAAGAAAGATCTAAGGAAAGCCTGGCGAGCGTAGTATCGGGTAAGTTAGGAAGCTCTGTAACAATATGCGGCCTTTTAATGGTAACCGCCCCGGTGGTCCTGAGGTAAACAGGTTGCCAGATGCCAATATTCCTGTCCCTTGCCGGGGGAACCCAATCCCATCCCACAGAACATAACATGGTAACATTTTTACCAATATCCCCCGTAGGGCCGCCGTTGGGGAAAAAATCTCCCATTGCTTTTAACTGTTCTTCTGAAGGAAGCCCTGGGAAATCTAAAGGATAAATTTTTACGGCCAGCACATTTTCTTCACCCGGTTTTACCAGCTCGCTTACATCAAAACTATATTCAGCAAACATTCCCACCATCTCTGTAGAATCTGCTACCTGCTTACCATTCATCCAAACCGCGGCACGATAATTAATCCCTTTAAAGATGAGCTGAAAATGGCGTCCTTTATCTTCAGCAGGAACTTTAATAGAGGTTCGGTACCAGTAGGGTTCCTTCCAAGGGTTTCCCACATTAGGAATATGGCTGTACTGTTCCAGGTTATAAGTTTCATTAAATTCATCTGAAGCATCGGGAATCCTCATATTATTCATCCCAATGTGAGGATCTGGATATACCTCGTGATCTACAAGCGCCGATAATATGGTGGAAGGCACTATTGCCGGAAACCAGAATACCTTTGGTTTATAAGCTGCTGTAGAGAGTGTCTCGCCACCTTCGTCTATCACTTGTGAAGACTGAAGTTCAAAATTGGTTATCTTTTCCTGTTTTACAACATTATCCTGTGCTAAAGCAGATTGGCTAAAAACACAAAATAGAAGCAACAACCTGAATATTTTTCTCATGTGTTCTGTTATATTTTTACTTTTATTTAATTTCAGTTTCCTGGAAAGGCAGATTACAGCCTTTTCCTACATTTCTTCAAGCATTCCTTTAAATACAGGTCTGGCCAGCAGATAATATACTTCTTTTAGGGCATCCAAAAAATTATTGATACTGCTTATTCTATATTGTTCAGCAGTGAAGATTCTGCCTTAGTGTTGCTTACAAAAACTATTGACTTCCCATCTGGACTCCAGGCATAATTGCCAAAGCTACCTTTGCCCCCGTAGAAATAAGCAATAGTTTTAGAACCACCTCCATCTACCGGTAACAGCTTTAAATTTACCATTTTATTTGCTGCCGCCTGTTTTGGATCAGAATCATGGGGAAAAGACAGATAGGCAATCCATTTTCCATCGGGAGACACCTGAGGAAAACGAGCATGTCCAAGATCATAAGTCATTTGGATTTTGCCGGAGCCATCTTTTTCTTTCTTCCAAATTTGGTTTGTACCCTCCTCTCCAGCACTGTAGAAGCTATATTTTTTGGATGAGTTAACAGGTTGAGGTTCTTTAGTTTCCCTGCTTTTCTGAACATTATCTCCTCCGTTAACACTTATTTCAAAGGTTTCATTATCATTTTTAAAATGGATAGTATTCCCATTTTTTGAAAAGTATGGGTTCTCTATAGCATCTTTTGAGGTATATAAAACCTTTCTTTCTCCCGTAGCCACAGCTATGGTTTCCAGCCTGCTTCCCATTTGAATACTATCATAGGATATCGTTTTCACCAATGGATTGGGGTGCCAATCTGCAGCCACAGGTTTCGTAATCCTTACATTCCAGACCTTCACTTCCTGAAGGTCCTCCTCATCAGGATCATGGGCAAGGGCGTAAGGGCCTACCAAAACCTCCTCATTTAACTCCGGCAGCACAATAGAACCCATCTCTTCCAAAGGTTCTCCCGGGTGAGCCACACGCATGGTAATGGTTTTGCCAATACGGCTTAACTGGATTATGGTTTCTCCAAAATAAGTCTTTGGGAAAAATATCTCTTCCTGAGGATCACGCATATACGCGCCTCGCATGAGCCGCCACTGCAATACCACCAGGCCATCGCCGTGCACACAGGAATTGATGCTCACCGCATCCGGCTCTGTGCTTTCCCTGATCATCCAGCCGGTTTTCCTGTGATTATTACCATCTTCGTTTCCCACCAACTCAAAATTCGCGGTTAGGATAAAGTCTCCCTTTATTTTTCTGAAAAGGAAATGAAAATCATCATGGTTAAACCAGATATTTGCTCCTCCTCCTTTTATAGTATAAGTTTGTGAAGCAGGATCGTAAGAAGCCGATCCTTTCACTTTAGGATCACCTATATCCTGACTTTCTTCAAACTGACCCAGCTGTGCATATCCCGCAGAACAAAACATGAGGAATATGCATAAGATCTTCAAATATTTTATCATTATTTATCTATTTTTAAAGAGGTCAGTAACGCCTGGCTAATTCAGTTAAAAAGCTTGCCGCATTTGATGCCGTTTTGCTGAAAGTGCAACTTCCAAACTTTAAGATCAAAAAACAGACTTTATATCCCAGCTCTTTTAATTATGCTTTATTTTTTCTGAAATTAGTTACTAACCTCCATGTTTCTTGTATTTAAGACATCTTCTGTTCAGGAATAAAATATTATTAATATTCCACAACCCTTTTCCCGGCAGTAGCTCTTCAAATCTGTATTGCAGATTGGGAAATGGGATCTTGTTATTCTTTTTTAGCTGAATTGCTCACAAAAGCAATATGCTTGCTGTCCGGAGACCAGGAATTTACATTAAGAGTTCCCTGCCCACCGTATAAATAGGCGATTACCCTGGGAGCTCCTCCTGAGACCGGCATCAATCTTAACATCACCTGTTTATAGGAAGGATGGTCATTTAATTCTATACCTGGTTTAAAGGAGATAAACGCGATCCATTTTCCATCTGGAGAGATATGCGGGAACCAATCGTTATATTCATCAAAAGTTAGTTGTTCCTTATCACTCCCGTCCGGCTTCATTCTCCAGAGCTGCATGGTTCCTCCTTTTTTGGAACCATTATAATAAATATATTTCCCGTCTGGTGAATATTCAGGCCCGTCTACATGTTCTAATTTTTCATTATTGGTGAGCTTTACTTCCTCTCCCCCCTTAATGGATTTTTTGTAGATGTCATAAATTTGTCTTCCGTTTCGTTGCGCCACATAAACAACTTCTTTGTTATTAGGTGCCCATCCATGTAAATAAGAAGGAGGGTTACTGGTAACCGCTGTGGGTTCTCCCCCGCTAAGTGGCAGTACAAAAACATTTGAACCATTGCCATTATTATTGCTTATTCCCAATAATTTCCCATTAAAGGAGATACAATGGTCATTATTAAGATTATCTGCAGAGCCGGTATTTACTTTTTCTATTCCACCTCCATCTGTGGGAATAGTATAAAGAGAGCCGTCCATATTAAATAACAGTTTATCCCCATCGGGCATCCAGTTAGGGGCTTCAAAACGGCTGTCTTTTTCATGAATCACCACACGTTTGCCATCAAAAACATTCATGGTTTCCATACGGCAGCCTATCCAGCCTTCTTCATTGGGATTATAATCTTCCGGTACCGGCTGGTCTATGCGGGCATTCCAAACATGTGCTGTTTCCACAACATCTTCATCATGAGAACCTATAACTATTCCCACCAAAGCTTCTTCCGGCATAAAATCCAGCTCCTTAGAACTTATTTCCTGGAGGGGCTCTCCGGGATGGGCAGCACGTACTATAAAAGTATTTCCTTTTCGCTCCAGCTGGATAACCTGGTAGAATTTTTTAGGAGCCCAAACATCATCATAAGGATTTTCCATAGCGGCACCTTTTCTTTCCCTCCACTGGCCGGCGGTAAGGCCATCCCCATGAAGAAATCCTCCCACCATTACCGCGTTATCATCTTCTGAAGCACGGGCCATCCATCCAATTTTACGATGCACCTCATTATCACCAACAAATTCAAAATTAGCGGTCACAATAAAATCCCCTTGCAACTTATTGTACAAATAATGGTGCTCATCCCGTTGACCCCATATATTATAACCCGCACCTTTAATGGTATAGGTCTGGGTATCTTCATCAAAAGAAGCCGAGCCTGCTTTCTTAGGGTTTCCAATATCTTTGTTGTTTTGAAAGATGCCTACCTGTGAATCCTGGGCAAAAGTTAGCTGTGTGACACAGAATAACAATAGCATAAATTTAATTTTCATATTAAGATTTATAATTAATTATTAAAGGGTTTTACCTGTTACTACTTTTTTGAGGTAACAGCTTTTGTTAATATCCGGGATTCTGTACGTATAACCCGTTGGTAAAATCTATTTCTTGTTGAGGGATAGGAAGGTATTCATCCCTTCCTGCTGTAAAATGGGCATTGGACAGATATTCCCGCTTGGTTTGTTCTTCTTCCAGATAGGCATTAAGAACTTCTTCTGCTTCCCCCCATCTTACAAGATCAAAAAGGCGCCAGCCTTCCATTCCAAATTCCAGCCTTCTTTCAAATTTTAAGGCTTTAAGGGCATATTCTTTGGAAGGGAAATTCTCATAAGGCTGAATATTATACACATTGCTTGCCCCTGCTTCCAGTGGTAGATCTGTACTGGCGGCAGCCCTTGCCCTTATTTCATTAATAATTGGAAGGGCTTCCTCATAACGGTCTAACTGGATTAGGGCTTCTGCCTTGAACAACAGGACATCTGCATACCTAATGAAGGTATAGTTTACTGAACTCACAATAAAAGGTCCCTCTTTAAACCAGCAAGAACAATCTGGCGCCTGTTGTTCTTTCATGTTACCATAAAATCCATAGACACCGGGATCTCTCGCCCAGGTAGATTTATAGATCATATCGCCGGGTTCTGCCACCTGGTTCCTGTATTTATATGGCCTGCCAGGGAAACCTACCGTATGGTCAAACCTTGGATCTATACTGCCATAAGCTTCGGGATCTGTCATATCTGTAGTGTTGAAGCTTTCCAGGAGTGGCAACCCATCTGAACCTGTTTTAAAGGCGTTTACCATATTCTGGCTGGCCTGGTGAAAACCACAACATCCATAAAGAGGCGACCCTGTGGGTGAGTTTACTGCTGTAGCATAGCTGCCTCTGCTAACTTCAGTACCATCATTAAGGGAGAATTGAACTGCCCAGATAGATTCCGGTCCGTTCTCGTAACCCGGCAAAAAGTTATAAGCAAAATCCGGCTCCAGGTCTCCTGTCACTTCATTAGCGTACTCTATTACTTCCTGCAGGCGTTCTTCATTAATATTTACCACCTGGTTTTGCTCATCTTGTTCATAAGCCTGGTATAGTCTTAATTTGGTAAGATAAGCGGCCGCCGCATTCCTGTCTGCCCTTCCTACCTGGTCCTGGGATTGGGGAAGGTTGTTGTATGCGTATAAGAAATCGTCTGCTATCTTGTTCCATAACTCATCATTTGGTAAATCATTCGAAACATTCAGGATTTCTTCATCACTTATATCTTCAGAGATATAAGGAATGTGTTTGAATAAAAGCTTCAGCATAAAATGGGAGTGCCCGCGTAAGAACCTTAGTTCTCCAATTCTTGTGCTTTTGTCTGGATAATCTGCATCCGGAATTTCATTGATCACCCTTAGGGCGAAATTAGCCCTGGAAATTGCTTTATAATAATTTTTCCAGGTTTTAGGCCCCATCAGGTCCCCGGCATCGGGAATGGTGAGGGTGTAAACCTCCAGCCTGTCAATTTCCCCAAGGTCTGTACGCCCACCGCCGCCTTTATAGGCATCGTCTGCCCGCACACTTCCGTAAGGCCATAAGTTGGTTATTGGCCCTCCAATATTATCATTTCCAATGGCTGAATATGCCGCTACAACCAGGGCTTCAGCATTATCTATAGTAGCCACATTGTCTGAAGAAAGTACTCCGGAAGGTTCAACTTCCAGAAAATCATCACTACAGCCGCTTATAGTTACAGCCAGTAAGGCAACAAAAACAGTAATATATAATTTTTTCATAGTTCGCATTTTTAGAAGTTTAAATTAAGTCCAATAGATAAGGTTGTAGGTACCGGGATCGCACTAATGTTCGTACGTTCAGGATCTGACCCTATATAATCCTCTGGGGTGAACCAAAACAGGTTTTCTCCCTGAATATAAAACCTTAGGCTGGACATTCCCGCCCATTCAGAAATCATATCCTCTGGTAATGAATATCCTAATTGCATGTTCCTTACTTTAAAATAGGAGTTGTTCCTGTAAATATAATCTGAATCTTCAGTGAAATTATTCACCAGGCTCAAAGCAGGAATATCGGTATTGGTATTAGAGGGCGTCCAGGCATCAAGGGTGCCGGGTCCCGCATTATCTAATCCAGGAACAAAATTGTTGAAATTTATATAGCTATCTACCCCTATTCTACCGGCAACGCCAGAACCAAATACTGAAAAATCGAAATTTTTATACCTGGCATCTATTCTTATCCCATATTCCAGGCTTGGCAAGGTAGTGCCCAGCCAATCCCGGTCATCTGCACTTATAACTCCATCGTTATTAGTGTCTACTATACGAATACCTCCGGGACGCGCATTGCTTATTTGCACTCCACCGGTAGGGTGTTCATCTACTTCAGCCTGATTCTGGAACAATCCGTTGGTTCTATATCCAAAGATGGAGAACTGGGAATGCCCGATGATAGAATTGTCTGCAGTCCCGGGATAGGCGGTCCGGGCTTCCTCCGGTAAATCTGTTATTTCATCTTTAGTGGCTCCAAAATTGGTGGCAACTGCAAAGGAGAAATCTTCCCCGAAGATAGTAGAATAATTAAGGGCCAGCTCCCAGCCATGGGTATGAATAGAGGCTCCGTTAATCCATTTTTCTCTTCCCTCTCCCACAGCAGAGGCAATGGGCGGTTGTATGAGAATGCCATCGGTATTTCTGTTATAATAATCAAAAGATCCTGTAAGGTCATTATTCAAGAACCCAAAATCTAAGCCGATATTTACCTCTTTTGTCTCCTCCCATTTTAAACCAGGATTGGCCGCCTGAATGGAAACAAATCCCGCTGGGAGGTTCCCGCTGTTATTACCATTTAGATCATAAGCGGTACCAACATTATACCACTCACTAAACAAATTCTGTTCGTATTGATATTCTACCGGGCCATAGCGTGCTTCATATAGTCCAAACCTTGCAAAATCTCCTATAAACTGATTTCCAACCACCCCATACCCTGCTCTTAATTTTAGGGTGGATATGGTTTCATTATCCTTCAAAAACGCTTCATTATTTATCCTCCAACCTGCAGTGACTGCCGGGAAAATAGCATAGCGGTTCTCTGATCCAAATTTAGAGGAACCATCCCGGCGCAGGGTCACAGAAGCTAAATATTTATCTGCATACCCGTAATTTATCTTTCCAAATTGTGAGAAAAGCGCATCCCCCGACGTTGTTCCCGAACTGTTCCTTTGACCTGTAGCCGCAGAAAGCACAAAATATGATTCATTTTCAACTGCAAAATCCTGGGCTGAAGCAGTAGTGCTGTTCAAGGTATTTTCAATTGATTCTGTTCCCAGGAGCACATCAAACCTATGCTCTCCTAATTCCACATTATAATTTAGCGTGTTGCTAAAAATTGTACTGGTAAAATCCTGTTGTACTTCAGTTAAACTGTTCGTGGTCCTGGTTATAAAGCCGTTTTGCACCAATGGTTCTATGTCTTTTGCTTTAGAACTGTAATGGTCTACCCCCAGGCTTGTCCTAAAGGTGAGGTTCTCAAGCAGGTCCACCTCTGCATATACATTTCCAAAAACAGTCATTCGCTGCGTATTATCCCACCGGTTGATATATTGAATATAAAGGGGGTTGTTCCTGTCTGAATATCCAGATCCCAGTGGCCCGGCATAATCTCCTGTAGCGGTATAAACGGGAATGGTTGGAGCCAGGGTGATCGCCAGGTAGGGAACCTGGTTGTTGGCAACATCTGTAGATTGCATCCTTTGTTTAGAAGTGAAGAACTGGCTGTTCACCCCAAGCCTTACTTTATCATTAAACAAGCTGGCATTTGAGTTAAGTTTAGCGGAATATCGTTCATACCCGGTATACTTTAAAATACCTGAATTGTCCAGATAGCCAAGGTTAATAAGGGCAAAAACCTTATCTGACCCTCCCGAAACGGACAGGTCGTTATTTACCACATATCCTGTTTCATAAAGCGCATCCTGCCAGTCTGTATCTCCCGAAGGCACATTAGAATCTCCTCCCACAAAGGGCTGCACTGTTACATCATTGAGAACAGGATTATCAAAATCTCCATTCCAGTCAAAATTATATAAACCTCCATATCCATCATTAGGATCTGAATTATCATTTACCGAAGCCTGCCAGAGAACCCTGCCCCTTTCCCGCGCATTAAGTACATCGTACCGCTGCTTTTTCTCAGATAATACTGAAAAGTTACTGTTAAAAGACACATTAAGATCATCCCCTCTTTTGGAACTTTTGGTAGTCACTATTATTACCCCGTTGGAAGCCCTGGAACCGTAAATAGAAGATGCCGAAGCATCCTTGAGTACCTGGACAGATTGAATTGTACTGGGGTTAATACTGGAAAAAACTTCCTGTCTAACGGTGGGAACCCCGTCTATAACATACAAAGGTTCATTATTCCCAAGGGTATTAACCCCTCTAATAAGGATACGGTTACTGCTGCCCGAGGGGTCCCCGGATTTTTCTACATAGAGACCGCCAACCCTTCCCTGCATGGCTTGCAAAGGGCTACCCGAACTCATGGTGGTTTCCTGTATAGGAGCCATCTCCACCACGCTTACAGCTCCGGTAAGATCTACTTTTCTTTCTTTTCCATAACCTGTTACTACAATTTCACTAAGTGCACTGGCATCTTCCTGCATTACCACGTCTAAGCTGGTTCTTCCCTGTACCGGGATCTCCTGGGACGTGTATCCCAGGAAGCTGAAAACTATAGTAGCATCTTCCGCTACCCCGGTTATTGAATAATTACCATCAAAATCTGATGTTGTTCCCCGCGTGGTTCCCTTTACAAGAATATTAACCCCGGGAAGTGGCATTTGGCCATCTGTAACTGTACCGCTTATGGAAATAGTTTCATTTCCCTGCTGTGCATTTACATGGGCACATATTACCATAGAACTGAAGAATAAGATGAAAGAAAATATTTTCATATTTAGCTATTTTGGTTAAGATTAATTAAAATCATATCAATTTGTTTAATTAGTAATTTTGGTATCCTGGAGCTAAACTATTATTAAAAAAACAACAGTGTTTTTGATAATACATCAAATGATTATAATGTTGTTGTGCTCCTTCTGAATCCCTTGTTATAGGTGAGATTCAAAGGTTAATTGCTAATTATTTCTTAAAAAGAAAAGTGTTACTTATACTGAGGTTGCAGCGATGTATGATGAGGTTGCATGGTTTTTCATGAAAAATTTTATCTTTTCGTTCTTTTTAAAATCTTTCACTACAACGATATAGTAAAATTGGCGAGGCAGCTTACTAATTCAATAAAAGACTGGAACACAAAAAGCAAATTGACTTTATTTTTGCTAAGATCTTTAACAGAAAACTTCGGTTGGCTTTTGTCCTTCAGTTCAAGAGGCTTTAATACAAATCTTTTCTTTGGAACCAAAGATCCTCCCCAACCTTTACGACTTCGATAGCTTTTAATTATAGAACAGAATATGAAAAAGTACCAATTTTACTACGATTGGCTTACAGGATCTAAGATGAGCCGATATTAAGGGGGCATCAGGAAGAAATGAAAAAATCTGTTCTTAATACTTGAAAAAGCAACTATTCCGGAGGCCTGGTTCTTATAACAGCTCACGCACCCATCTAAGGAAATTGATGGATTGCTATTTGTTGTGCAGGAGCCTGCGGTTAAGATGCCATGGATTTTCTGAAGTAAACCGGAGAGGAACCATATTTTCCTTTAAAAGCAGTAGAAAAGTAATTTGGTGATGAAAAGCCATTTTTATAAGCGATTTCAGATACGCTTAAGTTACTTTTCACCAACATAGATTTTGCTCTTTCCAGCCTAAATTGTGTAATATAATCACTAATACTAATTCCCAGAATGGCCTTTACTTTTCTATACAGCTGTGATCTGGAGATTCTTAAATGATGTGCCAGGTCCTCTACAGAGAAGTCTTCCTTATCTATATTGTCTTCAATTAACTTATTTAAATCACACAAGAATCCTTGTTCCAGGTCTCCAAAGGATTCAATTTCGTCTATTTTATAAATATTGTTAGTATAATAATATCTCAGGTTTTCGCGGTTGTATAACAAAGATCTTATAGATTGGATTAAAATGGAATAACTAAAGGGTTTGGTGAGATATAAATCTGCTCCGCACTGCAGTCCCTTTACATAGGATTCTTTATTGCTTAGTGCCGTTAAGATAACAATAGGAATATGGGAAGTCCTGAGATCCTTTTTTAATTGGTTGCTAATTTCAAACCCATCAATGTCTACAAGGTTAAGATCACAAATAATAATATCGGGTATAGATTGAAAGGCTTTTTCAACCGCATCTGAACCATCAGAAATTTCCACATGGTATTCCTTCATAAGTTTGTTGAAAAGGAACAAAGATAAATCCTTGTCATCCTCAATAATAAGAACAGAATATTTTTCAGCATTATCAGGCTCTACCGCTAAAGAGGTTACCTCTTGTGAAAGATCAGGCTCAAAATCAATAATTTTGGACCGGATGATTTCTTCATCTTCAATAATTTGGCCAGGTTCTAAATGTTCTGTGCCTTTGGGGATTTTAATGGTAAACTCTGTTCCTTTAAGTGAGCTTACCCTTATGCTTCCCTTGTGAAGTTCCATAAATTCTTTACTCAGGTGAAGTCCCATTCCCGAGCTTTTTGTCCTGTTATTAGAACCTTTAAAGAAAACCTGGAACACGTTTTCTAGCTCCTGCTTTGGAATTCCAATTCCCGAATCTTTAAAGACAACAGACACCTGCTTGCGCTCTACTTCATCTATAATCTGAATTTCAATTTTTCCATTATCTGGCGTAAACTTAAAAGCATTGGAAAGGAGGTTAAAATAGACCTTCTCCATTAAATTTCTGTCCATATACACAGAAATGTCTTTATTACTGCTTTTCAGCCGGAAATCAATATTTCTCTTCCTGGCTTCTTTCATAAAATCATTCATAATAGTAGCAGAAAAGGAGTAAAGATTGGTTTTTGAAGCCCTTAGTTTAAATTTACGATCTTCATTTTTTCTGAAATCCAACAGCTGATTAATCAGCCTTAACAAACGGTTGGAATTATTATGTATTAGTTCCAGCTCATTTCCTAATTTTACGCCTTTTTCCTTAACCACCTCACCAATAGATTCTATAGCGCTTAAAATAAGGGTAATGGGGGTTTTAAATTCGTGGGAAATCCCTGTGAAAAAATTCAGTTTTTCCTCATTGCTGATTTTAACCTGATTGGCTATTTTTTCAATCTGATTTCTCTGTACAGTTATTTTACTATTTATAATTTCCAGCTGCCGGTTCTTCTTACGAATGGCAATAATAGAATACACACTGTACACCGCCAGGCTAAGGATAATTACTAAAAAGGCAACAGAGGCTTTTAAAAGAAAATTTTGAGATGCATATAGTTCTTCCTGCTTTAGGATGGTACTCACCTGGTTTTCTATTTCGATTTGCTGTTGATTAACACGGTTTAACTGGTCCTGCATGATCCCTGCGTTAAATTTATCTATGACTATAGTATTTAACAGCGTGTTTTTGGGTACTTTTTCGCCATTTAAAATTTGAAGCGCAAGTTTTATTACCTCAGCTCCTCCTGTGGGATATAAAATGGTTGCATCTAAAACCCCGTCCTGTACCATTTGAATTCCCCCGTTAGGGCCATCTAAACCATCTACCCCAACAAATTTTATGTCATTCTCAAAGCCCATATCCTTCGCCACCTCCCAACCTTCCAGTGCCATATCATCATTATAGCAATACACATAATCTATTCTCTGGCCACCCAAAGAGTCTAAAAGACGTGCAAACACTTCTTTTGGAAAGCCGGCTTCATCAATATCCAGGCTCTGTATTAAGTGAATTTGAGGGTTATTGTTTAAAATTTGATGGAAACCCAGGCTCCTTTCCAGCGAAGGGGTAGATTCATCGCCACCCTTAACCTCAATAACATTAATATTTCCTTTGCCTGAAGAGGCCATAAATTTTCCCGCATTTCTCCCAACCTTAATGTTATCTGCTCCCAGGTAAGCAGTATAGTTGTTAAGATTTGCCTTTCTGTCCAGCAGGATAATTGGGATCCCTTTATTCTCTGCTTTTTCTAGAACCTCAACAATCAGGTTGGGCTCCAGAGGGGAAACAATGAGAATGTCTATACCTTCCTCGATTAAGCGTTCAATATCATGAATTTGATTTTCGGGATTATCATTTCCGTCATAAATGCTTAGGTCAACATTAGAGTGTACAGAAGCCTGCACCTTCATAGAATAGTTCATGCTTTTTCTCCAGTTGGAATTACTGGTACATTGAGAAAATCCAATTTTTATTTTATCTGTTTCCTGCTCTTTATTGCAGGAAGAAATAAGTGCAATAAGAGCAAACCATAAAACAAGAGTAGGGTAACGCATTTTTAAAACTATTAAGAGTTCCTAATGTAATCATAATTTAATATTAAAATGGCATAAATAGTAGCACATTCCTAATTTATATAGAGATAAAACAAACAATTAATATAGTAGGGGGGGCATCATTAGAGACACCTGTACGCTTTGGAAAGTGGTTTCAGAGATTTATGTAGAACAACTTCAAATCTTAAAAACTGCAGTTACCTTTAAGAATGCTACAGAAAATCAATTGAAGCCTGCGCTTATATATTAGTACTGCAAAACCACCATGTTTAGATTTAACTTAGTGATTTACAGAGACTAATTTTCTTGTACAGGAACTTTTCCATTCCTAAAGCCCGGGAGTAGGATTAGACAATTTAGCAAAGTAAGCCGTAGAATATTAAAAGTTATTGCTATGAAAAAGCTACTCCTGTTTTCTATTTATAGTATAATATTCCTAAATACAAGCCTGGGTTTTACAAATATTGAGGCAACCACTAATCCCTGTAAATCCTTTACAGCAGAGCCTAGAAACGTTTATAGTTTAAAAAATGCAGAGAACAGCTTCCTGGATAAGGAACCAGGTTTTACAGCTAAAGGATTAAATTATGAAATTGAGCTGACAGATATTTATATGGGCAATTTTAAGGATGTGCCTTTTGAAAGAAAGGGGATGTTTTTTTATAGTCTTTTCAGTACCTATATCTGGGAATATGCCAGGTTTTGCCCCCACAACCTTTCTCCGGACAAGATCCAGCTGACAAGACAAGTATGCGACCAGGAAGAGGTGATAAAAAACAGTGATGGAATAGAAATAAGCAGGAATTGTATTAGCTGGAGAAACGAAAAAACAGGTTATTATGCTGATAAGGATATGTATGCAGCTATGCGGGCTTTGGAGGGATTTCAGCTGGGTAATGTATTATCTATGGCGGGTACCGGGGATGGAATAGGCACTGCAGCTAAAATGATGGGAGAAATAAAAGCGATAAGCCTGGATGTAGTAAGGTTACTACAAATGAATGGCTGTAACAGCCCCGCTCTTAAACAATTCCAGGAAAATTTACGATTATTCGCTCTTGAACAGCAACCTGTAAGACTGGAAAATCTTATTGCGGAAAGACGGGCTGAAAGAAAGGAAATTTCTCCCCTACAGGATGTAGAACAATTAGTTGAAGACCTGGTATATGAAAATTCCAGGCAGTGGAATTTTAACCAATATCAACAAGGAAGTGTTGAAAATGTTCAAATTTTGGCACGGGATACCCAGGGGCGTCCACAGAAACTTAAAGCCGATTATTTATTCACAGGTTTTGCCGGAAAGAAGAAAGGTTCAGTTACCGTAACTTTTAACAACGCCTGCCTTCCAGAATGCCTCTACTTTTTTGATTTTCCTACTATTTGCAGGCCTGCCAGCAGGAAAATTACAAACGATTATGCCAAAAATGCTTATGTAAATTTAAAGAGCAGCCCGGACTCGCGAATGCGCCCTATAGATAATCAATTTGAGAATAAAGACTCCACGCAATATGAAGTTGAGGATGTGCTTTTTGATGTAGTTGAAAATGCTCCAGTTTTCCCGGGGTGCGAAAATAAAGAAAGAAAAGCATGTATGTCTAATAGAATTCATGAGCTGGTTACCCATAACTTCAATACCCAAATAATTCAGGAACTGGGGCTAAAAGGTACGATACAAATTTATGTGAAGTTTAAGATCAACAAGGATGGAAGTATTGTGGATGTTCATTCCATTGCACCACATCCAGTTTTGGAACAGGAAGCAATACGTGTGGTTAAGCTTCTGCCAAAAATGAAACCCGGCCTACAAAGAGGGAAACCGGTGGGCGTCTTGTATTCCTTACCCTTTGTTCTCAGGGCTAATGGCAAAAATACCATTACAAAAGCTGAGTCTCTATTACTTGAAGAAGAAAGAACCGCAGAAAATGAGAAAAATATTTCCAATAACCAGCTAAGGCACTTATTTAACCTGAATAAAAAAGAAAAAGATTAACCCGCCGGGCAGGATGATTTCACAAATACGCCCTGGCGGAAAACTAAATAAAATAATACTTAAAAAATTCCATTATGAAACCGGATTTTAAAATACCAACTCTATTTTTAAGCCTTGGGATATATCTATGCACTTTAGGAACCTACGGCCAAACCGAGCAACGCCTTACTCCTCCCAAAAAGCCCAGTAAGGTTAAAAGCATTGATGAATTTTCTGACCAAACTTTTAAAATTTACAATACTGTATTTGTCTATGACAGTTTAGTACAGGCAGGAGTTGAGATTCCTGCAGAAATAGAAGATGAAATCGCGGCAGATATTGAAGCCCGCATTGATAGTTTATCCAATGTTGTTCCAGAAATGATAGATGAAGTAGACAATGCCCCTATTATGCGTAAAATAAGATCTGCAGGCAGCTTAAATAAGTCCAGGCAGGCAATCACCTATATGCTACTTTTTACCAAAAGATATACCCTTGGAGAAGCTGAAGAGGAAACTATAGGTAATGTGGATTAAGTGATTTGATAAGATTACTTCTTGTATGGCCTTTTAAGAAGTATACCTCTTTGTTTCTTAATTTTCCTATAAACGGAAAGAAGCTATGGTTACCACATCCATAGCTCTTCCTGTGGTTTTCATTTATAGCCATTTTTTATAAAATTGAGTGCTGCAGCAAGTTAAATTAAAAATCCTACAGATTATTTTTGCTCCTCCTATTAATGGTATGTTGAAGATATATTTTACCAGTTCAATACTGTTCCATTTTGAAGAATCTATAGTTCATTTAAAATTTGCCTATGTACAATTATTAATAATGAATTTGCTTTTTGTTTTGCTAATTTAGAATGAAGGGTATAAATCTAGCTTTGATTGAAGTTCTGCACTTTACTTCAAATTTTCGAGCTATATTGTACACAATATTCCATTGCTTAAGTATAGTGCATAAGAAATTGTATTTGGTTGAATCATTCAGGTTCATTTGTTTTACCATGAACAAAAAGCTTAATTTATTCCTGTTTTTATTTTATTTTCTTTCCTGCCAGGTCCTGCTAGCCCAGGCACATCCGATATTTGAAAAAATTGATAATTCTAACGGACTCTCTAATGGCAGGGTTACCAGTATTGTTAAAGATGCTTATGGTTTCGTATGGATTGCAACTAAAAATGGCCTTAACCGTTATGACGGGCTGGAAAGTAAAGTATACACCAAACAAAACAGTTCCATTAGCTCTAATGATATTTCAGACCTTTTCCTGGATAAGAAGAACCGGCTATGGATAGCAACCCTTGGCGGTGGACTCAATCTCTACGATGCAGAACTTGATGCATTTCAGATTTTTAAATCTTCAGATAAATCCGGCAGCCTGGCATCAAACCAGGTAAATACCATTTTTGAAGATTCCGAAGGTTCTCTTTGGCTCGGTACAGAAAACGGTCTATCCTTTTTTGATGAATCAGGTAATGGTTTTTTGAATTTTCAGCATTCAGAAAAAGAGAACAGCTTAAGCCATAATAGTATTACCGGGATTTATCAAACAGAAGCAGGAACTTTATGGATAGGAACTTTTGGGGGTGGCTTAAATAAATTTGATCTCAAAACCCACCAATTTAAGCGTATCTATTCTAATGAGGAATATTTTTCCTCCTTCATTTATACCATTTACGGTCAGGAAGATGGAAATTTACTTTTAGGAACCAGTGGTGCAGGATTATTAAAATATAATACCACAAGAGACAATTTCTCTAATTACCTGAAGGATGTCGGGATAGAAAAAGATGTGAAAATTGTACGGGCAATTACCCGTGACCGCTGTGGCGCCCTGTGGATTGGGACAGACGGTAATGGCCTCTTAAAAATTGAGAACAAAGCTGAACAAGAACCAAATATTCAGAATTTCCTGTACAATTCACAAATGCGCTCCTCTTTATCGGGAAATGCCATTTATGACATTATGGAAGATAATGAATCCAACCTCTGGATTGGAACAGCCTGGAACGGAATTAACATTTTGGCGAACAACAGGGACTATGAATTACTTTTTAGTGATATAAAAGGCGATAATCCTTCCCCGGTTCTTTCTGTTTTTAAAGATAAAAACAAGCTTCTTATGGGTTTGGATGGTAATGGCCTTACCGTTTATGATGCCAACAGCAAAGCGGTCACTTATTTTAATAAGGAAAATGGAAAATACATTGGGGGAAGTTACTTCCAGTATATCGCAAAAAGCATAATGGGCAATACTTTGTGGCTTGGGACCTTTGCCAACGGCCTCATTTCTTTTAATCCTGAAAATGGCGATTTTCAGCATTATGCTCATGAGGCAGAAAATCCAAATTCCATTAGCTACAATGATGTTCGTTATATTATTCCTGAGGCAAACGGCAATTTATGGATTGCCACCTGGGGAGGTGGCCTGAATTACTTTGATGAGGAAACAAAAAGTTTTAAGAGCTTTCGGGCCAGTGAAGGCAATACGAACACCTTAACAAGTGATAACGTACTCTCACTGCAAAAGCAGGGTGAAAAATTATGGATTGCCACTTTTGGTGGCGGACTGGAGCTATATGACCTTAGAAGTGGAAAATTCAAACATTTTCAGTTTGATGAAAGTAACGGCAATTCCCCCTCGGGAAACAACCTGTTTTCCTTACTGCTGGATTCTTCTGGAAAACTTTGGATTGGGACTTCAGGCGAAGGAATTAACACTTACGATCCTGAAACTGGAAAATTCAACAGGTTTACCAAAGAAGAAGCTTTAAAGTATGCCACTGTTACAGCAATAGTAGAGGATACTAAAGGCAATATTTGGTTCAGCACAAAACAAGGAATTTGGCAATTTGATAAAGAGCAGCAGGAATTCCGGAGTTTTCCCGGGTTAAGTGGGGAGTTTCACATTAATTCTGCATTTAAAGATGATAAGGGCATGCTTTATTTTGGAGGAATTAAAGGGGTGGTAAAGTTTGACCCTGCAGCGGTGCAATACAATTCCAGTGCTCCACAGGTGGCCCTCACCAACTTCAAATTGTTTAATAAAAAACTTCCTGTGGGCGAAAATGAGATTTTGAACAAGAACATAGCTTCGGAAGAAAAACTGATATTAAAACATAATGCCGATGTTATTACTTTTGAATTTGCCGCCCTAAAATTCCCGTTTTCTGATAATTGTGAGTACGCCATCAAAATGGAAAATTTTGATGAAGACTGGCGTAATATTGGAAAAGACAGAACGGCAACCTTCACCAACCTTGCCCCCGGCAATTATACCTTCAAAGTAAAAAGCAGGGAAACCTGGGGAGACTGGGAAGAGAATTATACCTCCATAAATATTACCATTCTAAAGCCGTACTGGCTGCAATGGTGGGCATGGTGCTTTTATGCTTTATCAATTATTATGCTTTTTTATCTTTTTAGAAAATACATAATTGCCTGGGAGCAAATGAAGGCAAACCTGCGCCTGGAAAAATTCACACATGAAAAAGATAAGGAACTCTACACCCTTAAACAGCAATTTTTCACCAATATTTCACATGAAATTCGTACGCCTGTTACTTTAATTCTAGGTGCCACAAACCGGCTTTTAGAAAAAGGTTTGGTTGAAAAAAAGCAATCTGCCCCTCTCAGGAACATTCAAAAACACGGGAGCCATCTACTGCGTTTGGTGAATGAATTACTGGATTTTAGGAACCTGGAACTGGAAAGCATGAAAATGAAAGTTTCCCGGGAGAACTGGATAAGCTTTTGTGAGGAAATTTTTCTCTCTTTTACTGAAAGTGCACAACAAAAGAAAATAGATTTTAAATGGGAAACTTCTGTTGAAGAAGTTCTCCTGTGGTTTGACGCCAACCAAATGGAAAAAGTATTGTACAATCTTCTTTCCAATGCCCTAAAATTTACCCCTGAAGGCGGATGTATAAAAATGGCCATTTCAATATCCGAAAGCCACGTGGAGTTGAAGGTGAGCGATACAGGTATAGGAATTGGTCAAAAGCAGAAAGATAAAATCTTCCAAAGGTTTTATCAGGCTAAAAAATCCGGTGAATATAGCGACTCAGGCTTTGGCCTGGGATTATCTATTTCAAAGGAAATTGTAGACTTACACAAAGGAGCGTTATTTGTGGAAAGTAAGAAAGGCATTGGCAGTACATTTTTTTTGAAGTTACCATTGGGAAGCAAACATTTTGGGGAAGACCAGATTAAAAAGAATTTACCGACAAAAGACAAACACCGGGAACACATTTTAGAGGAGGAGATTTCGCTACCCGTAAAAAAGGTAGATTTATCCATCCTTAAAGGAGAAACCCTTATGATAGTTGAGGATAATGCAGAAGTGAGGGAATATATTTCTGGCCTCTTAAGGGAGTATTGCACTATAGTAGAAGCTACAAACGGAAAAGAAGCACTGGAACTTATAGAAGATAAGCAGCCCGACCTCATAATAAGTGATATTATGATGCCGGTAATGGATGGTGTTAACCTTACCAGATCTTTAAAAACAAACCCGCAAACAAGCCATATTCCCGTGATCCTGCTTACCGCCAGGGCAACATCGGCACAGCAGATGGAAGGTTATGAAACCGGGGCAGATGCCTACATCACAAAACCCTTCAGCGAACAAATATTAAAACTACGAATTAAAAATCTTTTGAGAAGCCGTAACCTGCTGAGGGATAAGTTTACTTCAGAAAAGCCTATACTCCCTGCAGATCTGGCAATTAACTCTCTAGATGAAAAATTCCTGGAAGACCTCATTGGTATTATTCGGGAAAATATTGATACCGAGAGCCTGAATGCGGAATTTATTTCCAAAGAAATGGGAATGAGTCATTCTGTTATTTATAAGAAGGTAAAGGCACTCACAGGTATGACATTTGTAGAATTTGTTCGGGATTTTAAACTGAAAATTGCCAGGGAACTAATAGCGGAAAAAGGTTTTTCCGTTAGTGAAGCCTGTTACCGGATTGGTTATTCAGACAGGAAGTACTTCAGTAAACTTTTCAAGAAAAAATTCGGTAAAAATCCTTCTGATTATAATAAAAATAAAGGCTGAGATATAAAGCTATTAAAGTCTTTGTTCCTCTGCCTTTCTACTTCTTCAGCCCACCTATAACTGCATAAAACGAAAAAATCCCCCTTTTTAAACAGATTTTTCCCCCTTCCTTATTTTACGCAAACGTTTTATTTGTAAATCATGAATATTCCCAAAATTCAAGTAATAATTTTAGGAATATGAAAAATTAAAGAGGTCTAAAAGCAGTAATTAATATTCAATAATCAAAACCTATGCATATAAAATTACCAAAGTTAACTGTTCGCTGGCTCCTTAAAGCTTTGTTGCCGGTTCTTTTAATTTTTCTGCCGCTTATTTCATTCTCGCAGGAAACAACAGTATCTGGAACCGTTACAGAAGAGTCTACAGGAAATCCTTTACCCGGTGTGAATGTAATTGTTAAGGGTACAAACAATGGAACAACCACAGATTTTGATGGGAATTATGAAATTGATGTAGAAACTGGTGAAGTACTGCAGTTTTCATTTCTTGGCTTTATAAGCGAAGAACGAACTGTTAGCCGCCCCACTTTAAATGTTCGGTTAACTGAAGATACAGGCCAGCTGGAACAGGTAGTAGTAATTGGTTATGGAACCACTACTGTAAAAGATGCTACAGGTGCTGTAACTTCTGTTACTGAAGAAGATTTTAACAGAGGGAATATTGTCACCCCAGAGAACCTCTTAAGCGGCCGTGTTGCCGGATTAAGCATTAATACCGGTGGGGCCCCGGGTTCAGGATCCACCATACGAATTAGAGGAGGTGCTTCGCTTGGAGCATCAAATGATCCATTAATTGTAATTAATGGTTTACCGGTAGATAACAACACCATTGGAGGTTCCCGATCTGTTTTAAGTACTATTAACCCTAATGATATTGAGTCCTTTTCAGTTTTAAAAGATGCTTCGGCAACAGCTATTTACGGTTCCAGGGCTTCTAATGGAGTAATTATAATTACAACTAAACAGGGAGGCCGGGAATTTCGTGTAAATCTGGATACCCAAATAGGCATTAACTCCCTTGCTAATAAAGTAGATGTATTTTCAGCAGAGGAATTCAGGGAAATCGTTGCAGAACAACGTCCAGACCTTGTACCATTGCTTGGTGATGCAAATACAGACTGGCAGGAGGAAATCTACAGGACCAGTCTCAACTCCAGCCAAAACCTTTCGGTTTCGGGATCTATTTTTGAAAACACCCCTGCCCGGCTTTCTATTGGAAGAACTTTACAGGAAGGGCTAAGGTTAACCTCAAGATTTGAAAGAAATAACGCAGCACTTACTCTTAATCCGCGCTTGTTTGATAATCATCTAAAAATAAGCCTTAATGCAAATGGAACTTACGAAAAGAACAGGTTTGCACAGGGAGAAGAAGGTAATGCCATTACTTTTGACCCTACCCAGCCGGTTTATGATACGGAGTCTCCTTTCGGAGGGTTTTTTCAATATTACAATTTAAATGATGACGGTGTTTTGGATATTAATGACCTTACACCAGACGCTCCTTTTAACCCGGTTTCCAATTTACTTCAGCGAAATGACAGGAGCGAGGTAAAGCGCTTCTTCGGAAATGTAAAATTTGATTATCAGTTTCACTTCTTTCCAGATTTAAGTGCTGTGGTGAATTTAGGTTATGACGAGCAAAGGGCTGATGGATTTGTAATAATTTCAGATGAAAATCCTGTAAGCCAGCCCAACGGTGACTTTTTAGGTTCAGAATCAACCTATGAGAATTATCAAATGAATAAACTTTTTGATGGTTATCTTGCTTACGAAAAGGAGTTAGGTGAATTTGAGCTGGAAGCCACAGCAGGTTATTCTTTTCAAAAATTTGAAAGCAATCAATATATTTCCGGAGAACTGCGCAACGATCAGGAAGACAGTGAGCCGGTTTTGACCGTTAATACCGATTTGGTATTAATTGGTTTCTTTGCCAGAACAAATTTTTCTTTTCAGAATAAATATCTGCTAACATTATCTCTTCGCCGGGATGGTACTTCCAGATTTAGTGACGAAAACCGCTGGGGCAATTTCCCTGCTGCCGCTTTTGCTTGGAAACTTAACGAAGAATTTTTTCCGGAATCAGAAACTGTTTCCACTCTTAAGTTAAGGGCTGGATATGGGGTGACAGGACAACAGGATATAGGCCGTGACAACGCAGATCTTTTCCTCCAAAGATATGCCCGAGGATTACCTGCCTCACAATACCAGTTTGGCAACCAAATTATCCAGATTGGTATCCCCGAATACCGGAATGAAAACCTTAAATGGGAAGAAACCTCAACATACAACCTGGGGCTGGATTACGGAATTTTACAGGACAGGTTTTCAGGTTCTTTAGAAGCCTTTTATAAAGAATCCAAAGATCTTCTTGCCAATGTGGCTATATCAGATGGTTCAAACTTCAGCAACGCCGGATTTCAGAATGTAGGGAATTTTGTCTCAAAGGGAATGGAGTTTTCCATAAATGGAGATGTTTTTCAAGGAGGTGATGATAGATTTTCCTGGAATGTGAATTTTAACACCACAATTATTGATACTGAAATTAAAACCCTTGCTTTAAACCAGGATCAGCAGGTAGGGGAAATAGGCGGGGGAACCGGAAATACAGTACAAATCCACCGGGTTGGGTATACCCCCTACTCGTATTTTGTGTATAAGCAGGTGTATGATGAAGAAGGCTTGCCCATAGAAGGAGGCTATGCCGATCTAAATGGTGATAATCTCATAAATGATGATGACCGCTATATTTATCAAAACGGAACACCAGATGTTACCATGGGCTTTCTTTCCAATATGTACTATCGTGGATTTGACCTCTCCTTTAATCTTAGGGCGAACCTGGGGCATTATGTTTATAATAACGTAAATTCTTCCAGGGCGCAGTACAGGCTATTAGAAAATAATGCCGTGGTTTCCAACTTGCCGGTTTCGGTCCTTAATACCGGATTTACCACTACTGAGGATGTTATTTTATCAGACCATTATATAGAAGAAGCTTCGTTCCTGAAAATGGACAATATTACCCTGGGATATACTTTTGAAAACGCCTGGAGCAATAACTCTTCAGTACGTATCTCTGCCGGAGTACAAAACGTTTTTACCATCACCAATTATTCCGGCCTGGATCCTGAAGTTTTTGAAAATGGAATAGATAATACCCTGTACCCAAGGCCAAGAACTTTCTTTTTAGGAGCAAACGTAAGATTGTAAAAAGCAGACTATGAATAATATTATAAGAAAAATAAACAAATTAAGCATCCTGAGCATTTTCATACTGCTTTCAGGATGTACAGACGAACTGGATGTGGAACCGGGAGATCCTAATGCATTTCTTGCAGATGATTTTTATTCGGACCCGGAATCTTACCGGGAAGGCCTTGCCGGTGTTTACGCCAATTTAAGCCTTACAGGAACAGATGGCGCAGATAATTCAAATATTGCCGGCCTGGATGCCGGTACCAGCCAGTATGGCCGTGGTTTGTGGAATTTGCAGGAATTACCTACAGATGAGGCCGTATGGTCCTGGGAAAATGATCCTGGTTTAAGGGAACTAAACCGAAATACGTGGACAGCAGCAAACGTAGTTCTAAGGGGAATGTTTGGAAGAACAATGACTTCTGTAGCATTCGCTAACGAATATTTAAGGCAGACTTCAGAAGCAGCCTTGGATTCCCGAGGGGTAGACAGTCAATTAAGAGAAGAAATCGCTACTTATCGTGCTGAAGCCCGGTTTTTGAAGGCTCTTGCTTATTACCATATGATGGATTTATTTGGCAAGGCACCGTTTGTCACCGTAGATGATCCCGTAGGTGCTTATCAGGCACCTGTTTATGAAAGAACAGAGCTTTTCAATTACATTGAGTCAGAACTTCTGGAGATCATTCCACAACTGGAAGAACCCCTTCAAAATGAATATGCCCGGGCTGATAAAGCTGCAGCCTGGATGCTGTTGGCCAAGATGTACCTGAATGCTGAAGTTTATACAGGTGAAGCCCGATATACAGATTGTATTTCATACTGTGAAGATATTATAGGGGCCGGATTTAATCTTGCTCCAGATTATCTTAGCCTTTTTATGGCAGATAATGATGTAAGTGCGGCAAGAAATGAAATTATTTTTCCTTTAGTTTCCGATGGAGTCGTAACACAAAATTATGGCCCAACAACAGTTGTTATTAATGGCCAGGTAGGCTCTATTGAAGCCAATGCTGCAGATTTTGGGGTAAGCCCGGGATGGAACGGGGCGATAAGGGTAACTCAGGAATTTTCTGAAACTATGCTTAATGGCACCTACAATAACGACGCCCGCAATACTCTTGTTACAGAAGAAAGAAGCATCAATATCCCCGATATCGCTCAGCGAAATACCGGCTATATTGTTTCAAAGTGGTCCAATAAATCATCCACAGGAGAAGCAGGTTCTGCTTTGGAAATTGTAGACACAGATTTTCCATTGTTCAGGCTTGGTGATGTTTATTTAATGTATGCCGAAGCTCATTTAAGAGGTGGCGGAGGTTCCCTTGAAAATGCAGTGGCTTATGTTAATGAGCTAAGGGAACGCGCAAATAATCCATTAAGAGTGAGCGCGGGAGATCTGAACTTAGATTTTCTACTTGAAGAAAGAATGATTGAACTATATTGGGAAGCCCATCGCAGGCAGGACCTTATCCGCTTTAACAGGTTTACGGGCGGTGCCTATAACTGGTCCTGGAAAGGAAGTACCCCCAACGGGATAGCAATAGATCAAAATAGAAGATTATATCCTATCCCAAGTGCAAGTTTAGCGGCCAATCCAAATCTTACCCAAAATCCCGGTTATTAATATTAAACAATAAAAAGATGAAAAGAGCATTTGTATATATATTTTCAGTTGTAAGTCTTCTTGGGTTTATTTCCTGCGAAGAAGAAGACAGCCTCAATTTTACGGCAGTACCAGATCCCGAAGGAATATCATTTGAAAACTCCTTCCAGCCTGAATATCTACTTTCTGAAGAAACAGAAACTAATATTGCTGAAAGATTTTTTTGGAACGCTGTAGATTTTGATGCGCCCGTAAATGTAAGTTATGATTTACTGGCCTCTACAGATCCGGATTTTACTACATCAGAAATTATAGGAACCAGCACCAGCACCAATCAGGCTGTTACAGTGGAACAATTATTAGGTTTTGCAGAGGATATGGGATTGGATAATGATCCTGAAACCACCGCAGAAGATGGTTTGCCCAACAATATGGGGGAAGTATATTTTAGGGTTCACGCCTATACCGGTACGGGAGCAGCAAACAGTGTAGATGTGATGTCCGACATTCAGCCAATTACTATAAGGTGGATTGAGCGTGCACCAGAAGGTGCTGGTTGTGACCCAATTTATATAGTTGGAGCAGGCGCAGTAGATGCAGGTTGGGAATGGACCTCTCCCATTGTATTTAATTGCGATAATAGCGTTTACACAGCCAGCTTAGAACTTACAAACGACACCTTCCGTTTCTTTGAGACAGAGGGAGATTGGGATTCTGGCATGAATTATCCTTACTTTATTGAAGAAGGTTACACCATAGATCCGTTGTTTGAAAATGCCGAAGATGGTGACAGTAACTTCTACTTTAACGGAACGCCCGGAATTTATACTGTTGTGGTTAACGACAATGAGAAGGCAATTAGCGTAGAAGCATCCCAGGCTTACATTATGGTTGGCGATGCAGTACCCGGAAGCTGGAGTTTTGACGGAGCAGTACAGGCAGAAGAAACTTCACCGTACATCAGGACAGCTACTTTGCCTTTTACCAGCGGAATCTTCAGGTTTTTTACTGAAAGTGGAAATTGGGACAGTGGCCTTAATTATACCTATTTTGAAGATCTTGGCTACACCATAGATGATGAAATTGTTTCTGCGGAAGATGCCGATGGAAATTTCAGTTTTGTTGGAGAACCTGGTTCTTATACTATTACAATCAACAGCCAGGAAAAAACGATCACCCTGGAATAAAACAAAATTGCTACAAATAAACAGGGAATAATTTTGCATAACGCCCGGTTATTCCCTTCTCAAACGAATCAGTATGAAGATGTTTAGTATAATGTTGTTGCTTTTTATGGGAATATCCTGTTCATCTGGTGATAATAATGATGGCGGAATTACTTCTGATGATGATCCAACAGGAGAAGTACCCGGAAATGAAGAAGAAGAGGAAGAAGAGCCTGGAGAAACCCCTTCCGAAGAAATCAGTTTCTATTATGGGGCAGATTTGTCTTATGTAAACGAAATGGAGGATTGCGGCGCAACTTATTATAACCACGAAGGAGAAGCCCAAGACCCCTACAGTATTTTTAAAAATGCAGGGGCCAATCTGGTACGGGTGCGTCTATGGCATAATCCGCAATGGACTAATTATTCCAATTTTGAGGATGTTAAAAAATCCATTAGCCGCGCAAAAGAACAGGGAATGCAGGTTCTGCTGGATTTTCATTATTCCGATAACTGGACCGATCCGGAGTCACAGGAAATTCCCGCAGCCTGGGAAGATGAAATTGATGATACGGAGGCTCTGGGGCAATTGCTTTATGATTATACATATAACACCTTGAATGATCTGGCTGAGGCCGGTTTGTTACCTGAAATCGTTCAGGTAGGTAACGAAATTAACGGAATGATACTTCAAAAAGGAGAACTGGTATGGCCTATAGATTGGGAACGGAATTCCTACCTTATTAATTCGGGGATAAGTGCGGTAAGGGATATTTCCGAAGAAAAAGAAGCCGGTATTGAGGTGATGTTGCATATCGCCCAGCCTGAAAACGGACTTTGGTGGTTTGAACAGGCTACAGAAAACAGGGTGACAGATTATGACTGGATTGGTCTTTCATATTACCCTATCTGGTCTGACTATGATTTAAACAACGTTGCTTCTGCTTTTGAAACACTTATTAATACATACAATAAGAAATTGATGGTAGTGGAAACTGCATATCCCTTTACTATGGAAGATGTAGATTCCGCAAATAATATTCTTGGAAATGATGCTTTAATAGAAGGTTATCCTGCTTCACAACAAGGGCAGCTGGATTACCTCAATAAGCTTCAGGAGGTAATTGCTGCGGCGGGCGGAGAAGGTTTGGTGTATTGGGAACCTGCCTGGGTTTCTACAGGTTGCAATACCCAGTGGGGCACTGGATCACATTGGGATAATGCCACACTATTTGACCATAATAATAAGGCTGCACTGGGAATGCAATTTTACCAGGCATCAAAAAAAGATTAAGAACTCAATAACTGTTTAAATGAAATTCTGCATACCAGGGAAATTGACCCTAATTTTAATCTCCATATTTTTTTCAACATTTTCCACAATTAATGCGCAGCAGCGGGAAATTTTCAATCTTCAGAAAGAATGGAAATTCACAAAAGGAAATCCTGAGCATGCCGCTACCAGTAATTTCGATGATTCCAACTGGGAGCAGGTGCGCGTTCCTCACGACTGGGCAATTTCCGGAGATTTTATTACAGATGGCGATGGCAGCACAGGAAAACTTCCCTGGAAGGGAGAAGGCTGGTACCGTAAGGAACTAAAAATTCAGCCTTCCTTTAAAAACAAAAAAGTGCAGCTTATTTTTGACGGGGTGATGGCTTTCCCTGAAGTTTATATTAATGGGGAGCTGGTTGGAAAATGGGATTATGGCTATAATTCATTTTATCTCGATATTACCGATTATCTCAACTTTGAAGGTGAAAATATCCTGGCCGTGCATGCCAGCACCAAAGAACACGACAGCAGGTGGTATCCCGGGGCCGGGATTTACCGCAAGGTGCAAATGCTGGTGACCAATCCGGTTCATGTAAGTATTTGGGGTACCTATGTTACCACCCCAATTATAAAATCCCATTATGCAGATGTAAGAATCAGCAACAATATTGTTAACAATTCTGCTGAATCCGATTCCATCCGGGTGGAGCAATTAATTCTTGATCATCAGAAAAATGAAGTCGCCAAAAGAAGCATCACTAAAACTATAAAAGCAGGTGATGATAAAGATTTGGAAGTTACTTTACAAGTGACTAATCCTCTTCTCTGGGATACACAAACACCAAACCTCTATACCGCACTTACAAACGTTTATCAGAATAATAAACTTGTAGACAAAAAAGAAACAACTTTTGGGATTCGGACTATTGAATTTACCGCCAACGATGGATTTTACCTGAACAACAAGAGAGTGCAGTTAAAGGGTGTAAACCTCCATCACGGCCATGGGCCGCTGGGAGCAGCTTTTTATCCTCGTGCTGCTGAAAGGCAACTGGAAATCATGAAAGCAATGGGTGTAAACGCCATAAGGAACAGCCACAACATTGCCGCGCCCGAGCTATTGGAACTTTGTGATAAAATGGGTATCCTTTTTTTTGATGAAATTTTTGACAAATATGATGCTAAAGCAGATATCACGGATACTACCGACTTTGATAATTTCGCCCACAGGAATATACGGAATTTTGTAAGAAGAGACAGGAACCATCCATCGGTTTTTATCTGGAGCGTGGGCAATGAAATACACGATGTGCAGGCCAATATCAATAATGGCTTTAAAAGGCTGCATACTATGCTGAATTATGTAGATAAATACGATCCTACACGACCTACAACTCTTGTAAATGACCAGATGGCAAATGCAGCTTTGCGACATTTTGATTATTACGACGTACACAGCTGGAACTACGGAAGACGCTACAGGCTTGCCCGCCAGTTAGAGCCGGATAAGTCGGTGATCATCAGCGAATCGGCATCTACGGTAAGTACACGCGGATTTTATGAATTTCCGCTTGCGGAAGAAAAAACCGATTTCACCAAATCACTACAGGTGAGTTCTTATGACCTGAATGCTCCTGAATGGGCCGAAATTTCAGATGACGATTTTATGTGGCAGCAGGAAGAAAATTATATCGCAGGAGAATTTGTATGGACCGGCTTTGACTATTTGGGAGAACCAACACCTTATACCAATGCAGAAGTAAAGAAAATGGGAATGAAGGATAAAGCTGCGGCGCGTAGCTCTTATTTTGGAATTGTGGATATGGTGGGAATTCCCAAAGACAGGTATTTTCTCTATAAAAGCTACTGGAAGCCTGAAGAAACTACTGTACACATACTGCCGCATTGGAACTGGAAAGGGAAAGAAGGAGAAACCGTCCCTGTTTTTGTATACACCAACGGTGATTGCGCCGAACTTTTTATAAACGGCAAATCCCAGGGCAAAAAGTGTAAAGACCCGGTGTCTTCCAATTCTACAGAACGTTTTAGGTTAATGTGGAAAAACACCAAATATCAGCCTGGAGAGGTAAAGGCTGTTGCCTATAAGAATGGAGAGAAAATAGGAGAAAATACGGTGAAAACTGCCGGGGAGCCACATCATATAAAACTCTCGGCAGACAGGACTAGAATTCAGGCCAATGGAATGGATTTGTCTTACATTCTCGTGGAAGCTTTTGATAAAGATGGGAATCCGGCTCCCCTGGCCGATAATTCCATAGCAATTAAAGTGAGTGGTAAGGGGCATCTTGCCGGTGCGGGGAATGGTAATCCGCAGTCTTTCGAACCTTTACAAGACGATGAGGTAGACCTTTTCTACGGAAAAGCAATGATTATTGTGGGCTCAGATTTTGATGCCGGGACTATTAATGTAACCGCGCAAACAAAAGGCATCGGGAAAGATTCGGTTAAAATAAACGTAGAATAAATTAAAGAGTATTCCAGTTAAAAGGGATTTAAACTTTCTCTTTAAACTGCATGGAAATTTCAACTATGAAAAGAGAACAAAAAATATTTCAAATAGCTGTTTTCCTGCTTCTGGGGATTTTCAGCAGACTTTCAGCTCAGGAAAACAAGCAGCATGGCAACGCCTATGTAGATGATAAAGGGGTAATACGCTGGGAAAATACGAATGAAGAAGTAAAAGGCTTTGGAGTAAATTATTCTGCCCCTTTCGCACATGCCTATCGAACTGCAAAAAAATTAGGCGTGGATATAAAGGAAGCCATAGATAATGATGTATATCATTTTTCAAGGCTGGGATTTGACCTTTATCGCATTCATGTTTGGGATACAGAAATTAGTGATGAAGAGGGAAACCTGCTGGAAAATGAACATCTGGAAACCTTCGATTATCTCCTGAAACAGCTAAAGGACAGGAATATCAATTTTATGATTACGCCTATAGCCTACTGGGGCAATGGCTGGCCGGAACCCGACGAAGACACTCCCGGATTTTCAGATAAATATGGCAAAGCAAATAGTTTGACCGATCCTGGCGCAATAAAAGCGCAGCAAAATTACCTGGAACAGTTTCTAAATCATGTGAATCCCTATACCGGCGTTGCCTATAAAAATGAATCTAATATTATTGCTTTTGAAATCAGCAATGAACCTCATCACAAAGGAACTCCGGCTGAAGTAACTGCATTTATAAGTAAAATGGTGAAGGCAATGAGGAGTACAGGATCGGAGAAGCCAATTTTCTACAATATTAGCCACAGCACTCACCTGGCCCAGGCTTATTTTGATGCCGATATTCAGGGTGGGACTTTCCAGTGGTATCCAACAGGGCTTGGATTTCAGAAAGAATTGGAGGGGAATCTTCTTCCTAATGTGAATGAATACAATATCCCTTTTGACGATGTAATTATTGAAAATAACGGCGCAAAAATAGTTTATGAGTTTGATGCTGCCGATGTTTTTAAATCTTACATGTATCCCGCAATGGCTAGGAGTTTTCGCGAAGCGGGAATCCAGATTGCCACGCATTTTGCTTACGATCCCACTTTTATGGCCTATGCCAATACGGAATATAATACCCATTATATGAACCTGGCTTATACTCCAAAAAAAGCTTTGGCTTTGATGATTGCTTCCAAAATATTTCATGAAGTCCCGATGAACAAAGATCCTGGAACCTATCCTGAAAATCTGAAATTTGGCAATTTCAGCATAGATTATAAAAAGGACCTGGCAGTATATAATTCCGCAGAAGAATTTATTTATACAAACCATAATGTAGTGGAGCCAAAATCAGCAGAATCCTTGATCCATCTTGCCGGGTATGGAAATTCCAATCTGGTGGAATATGAGGGTACAGGAGCTTATTTTATTGATAAACTGGAAGACGGTGTGTGGCGTTTGGAAGTGATGCCCGATGCTTTTAATGTGAGCAATCCATTTGGAAGTAACAGTTTGGAGAAGATAATCTCGGTTATAAACTGGGAAAGCAGAAATATGACTCTTAGTTTGCCGGGCCTCGACAATTTTTCTGTTAAGGCTTTAAATGAAGGTAATTCTTTTTCTACTGAAGTTAATTCCGGATCATTTTCAATTAGGCCGGGAACTTATCTTTTAATCAATTCCGGAAAATCTTTTTCAGACGATATCTCAAATTTGACAAATATTGGCCTGGAAGAATTTACAGCGCCGGAAACTACGGTAGAACAAACATATGTAGTGCACGAACCACTTCAGGAAATTTCAGAAGATTCATTTTTAGAGATTTCAGCAGAAATTATTTCCAATACTAATATAGAAAAGGTAACCGTGGCGTTGAGAAATGGTAATTCCTTTGAGAATCTTGAACTTCACCATAAAGCACCCTATAATTATTCCGCAGAAGTCCCCAAAAAATTGCTAAAACACGGTTTTCTCGAGTACCAGATAATCGTAAATACGCCGGAAGGTAGCCAAACTTTTCCTTCGGGAGTGGATGGTAGCCCGCGCGACTGGGATTTTTATGATGAGGCTTCCTACAGGCTGAAAATTGTAAAAAATGAGAGTCCGCTTTATATTTTTAATGCTTCGGAAAATGCCAATTATGTGGTTGCCCCCTGGAATCCCGGAAACAATGTGGTGCCTGCAAATAATCCGAATGAGGCGGAATATCAGGTAAATGTGGAGCAGCTTTTTGAAGAAGATGCGGAAAATCTGGATGCTGAACCTGTTTACGATTATTCCTTCCGTTATAATTTCCAGGAAAGAATAAAAGGCAGGCTGGAAGAGCTGCCGGCGAAGCAGGAATTAGTTATAAAGGCCAGGTCGCTGAATGATAAACCGGAAACACTGCAGGTTGCTTTGGTGATGGATAACGGAGCAGCATTTGGCAAAATTATTAAGCTGACTCCGGAAATTGAAGAATATCGCGTTAGTTTAGAAGAGCTTCAGCCTGTAAAAACGGTAACTCTGCCACGACCATACCCGTCATTTGTGCCGTACTATTTTGATCATAATTATAAAGGAGAATTTAATCTGAAAAATACTGAAAGCCTCCAATTCTCCATTGGCCCGGGAATGGAAGGGGAAGAACTTAAACAGGCGCACGGAGTAGGGATTGTGAGTGTGAGATTGCAGTAAATATGCTTCTAAAATATTCTAATTTTAATGTACAACCACTCCAAAAAGCAGGATTATTTTTAACAATTCATAAGGTTAGTATTTAGCCTCGCCAAAGAATAGTATCATCCTCCTCGTTTACCAGTTTTTGATTCTTAATTACCTCCAAGGCCGGCTCCATGAATTTCATATTTTCCCGGGAAATTCTGCTGAAACCAAGCATTTTTGCCACTTCTTTAAAAAGCACATCTTTTGGAACTTCAATATTACTTTGAAGTATTGGCAAAAATCCATACGCAAGTTCCTCTGGTGCTATAGAGGATGGATGCCTCTGGTGACCTTCTGGAGGTAATCGAAGAGCCGTAATAGATGCCACATCTTCTGGAGAATTCCAAAAGAATATCTGTCCCCTGGATTTTGTTTTATAAACATCTTTAGAACAATAATCCAATAACTGGTCAATCCGGTTTCCTCTGCGCGCAAATCCCCACGAACGTGCTATGATAGAAAAACATTCCTCTCTGGAAATGGGTGCTAATCTATCCACCATCTCCCTAATTTGAAGTTTTATTAGAGAGGAATTTTCAAAAAACTCACCTTGAGGCGTCAATTCTACTACTGAAGGGTCATAAAGTTGAGCATTTGCATCTGTCTCCTCATGTTGTTCAGGCAGGACGGCCTCCTGCCCAGATGAATTTTTCTTTTCAGATTCGGCAATATCTACTTCTTCTAATGCCTGCTTTATAGCCTCCCGGGGCGCTGCTAATAACACTTCTAATTCCTGGTGAAGCTTATCCATACATTTTTCATTATCATACCACCAGTCGGTCGACCAAATCCTAAGTATGTTCCAACCCAGCCCTTCTAACACCATCTGTCTAAGAATATCCCGATCGCGTGCCGATTTAGCTGAATGGTAACGTGCACCATCGCATTCTATACCTGCCAGGAATTGTCCGGAATATTCGGGATGCACCACCCCGAGATCCACCCGATAACCCCCAACTCCTATCTGTGTTCGTACTTCCCAGCCTTTTTTCCTAAGTGCCTCAGCAACCTCTTTTTCAAAAGGTGAATCAAATTCATTTTCATCATTAACCCTTTGTTGACGAAGAAGCGCCGTATGACCTTCCTGTGCATAAAGTAAATATTCCTTAAGAAGTCGAAGACCTTCAGAGCTGCTTGTGCTCACATCCAGTTCTCTTGGATGAAAATTGGAGAATATTTCCACCTCATACCTGGCACGGGTAACTGCGACATTTAATCGACGTTCCCCTCCGGAATTATTTAAAGGACCGAAATTCCGGCTAATTTTGCCAAGACTATCCCTTCCATAGCCAACGGAAAAGAGAATTACATCTCTTTCATCTCCCTGAACATTTTCCAGGTTTTTTACAAATATATATTCAGGATTGGCGACATCGAAAAAGCTTTCAAACTCCGGTTCCTTCTGCAGACGTTCATCTATCAAATCGCTAATAAGAGTAGCCTGTACTGAACTAAAGGTTACTACACCAATAGAGCCTGTGTTTCCTTCTTCTTTGAGTCTGCTGAATATTTCGTCAACCACAGCATGAGCTTCCCCGGCATTTGTTTTGGATTTGCCCCTGTCATAATAAGCATTCTTCCCGGTTACTATTTTCAGAGAAACTTTATCATCTTCAGTATTACTTGCAGGGAAAGTATAAAGGCGATTGTCATAAATATGATGATTGGAAAAACTAATAAGACTTTCGGACCGGCTCCTGTAATGCCATTTTAGAAGCATTTCAGGATATATGCTTCCAAACATTTCCAGAACGCTCTCACAATCAATCTTCTCATCTGAATCATCTTCAGATTTCATACTAAAGAATGCAGTAGGTGGCAATTGTTTTGTATCTCCAACAATTATAGCTTGTTGCCCTCTGGATAAAGCTCCAATGGCATCCCAGGGTGGAATTTGCGATGCTTCATCAAAGATGACAATGTCGAAATCTGGGGAGACAGGCAGATATTGGCTCACCGACATTGGACTCATCAGATAACACGGTTTAAGGCTTTTTGCTACCGAACCAATAGAGTCTAAAAACTTCCGGATTGGCAAATGTCTTCTGCTCTTCTTGTTTTCCTTAACAATTAGGCCCACCGGAGTATCAGGTAAAATCAAATTTCCCATTTTGGGTTTATCAGAAGCTATTTTCCCGGAAAGTGCCTTTTCTGTATAAGTTCTGTATTTTTTATCTAATTCTTTAAAATGATTATCAAGTTTATTTAGCTGAAGTCCAGTTGTACTATTCAGAATTTCAGAAGTTTCATTTTTCTCTTGTAGCCATTGGCGATGAAAGTTATATTTAAAAATGTTACTAATTTCGGATTTCGGAAGCTCTCCTTTATCCACTTTTTCGAACAACGGCTTTAAACCTGCTGCCAAAAGTTCAGATTTCAAAACATTCATTGTTGTAATGTCTCTGAAAAGGGAAGAAGTTTTTCCAATAGCCTTAAGCCTGGTGTCAAGTTGAATTATATCCACCTCAAAAAATCCCGATTGTAGTTCAAGTTCTTTCCTAAGCGAATTCAGATTTGTTCTTAAGCCACCAAGTAATCTATGTTTTTGTTCCAGTTCATTTCTTACATCACTTGATCCTGATAAAGCCATAGAACGGTTTTCGATTATATTGCTAATAAAAGCTTTAGCAGAAGCTGCTTTTTCAAAATCTGATGAATAGAGGCTTATGAGATGCTTCCACACCTCTTCCGCCCAGGCCATCCCATTTCGGAATTTCTCATCTCTAACAGTTGATATTCTTCCCCTGTTGCTTCTTTTACAAAACGTGAAGCTGTATCTTCTTTTGCCAGGCCTTCCTGATATTTTATTCCAGCTACTAAATACTGATCATACTCATCCAGGGGCTGCAACTTATTTTTTACCAGTTTTTTAAGCCTTCCTTTAAATTGGAGTTTTCTGAAAAAAGTAATAAGGAAAAAGCCCTCTCTCGTCTCCTGTAGCTGTCGCTTTAATTCATAAAAATTAACATTAAAAATCTCGGGTTGAAAGATCTTATCTAGCTTTTCTTTAAATTCTGCCTGATTCTTTAGATGCTCTATATTTTCATTAAATTCATGTTGAAATTTTTGGAAATCCCCTTGATTAAGAAACTTTGAAGTAATATCGGGTGTAATCAGGAGTTTAGCGGTAAAATCGGCAAGGTTTAACCAATTGACGATTTTCCAGTCCTTGTTGATTGGGACCTTCTGATTGATATCTGAATGCACTTTATTCAGCTCTTCAATCTGAGATTGGATTTTATTAAGTAAATCAACCATTAAATCTTCTGTGCGGCTATTCCATTCCTTCTTTTGAACCGCGGCCCAGGCCAGGTATTCTTCACTGGTGAGCGTTTCAGCGAACTCTTCCCAATTCTTTAATTTAAAAACAAGTTCTCTTAGTTCTGCAAAAGGATAATCCAAAAAGCTTTTAAAATCAAGCTCAATATTTGGCAGATCCTGATTCCTGGAAGCCACCCCAAAAGCTTTATATGCCGAAATACCTGAAGAACTAACTTCATGAAGTTCACGGAAATAGTTATTCAATCCATCTCTTGAACTCTTAAGTTCTTCTGACACCTGATCCCATTCACCGTTCAGGCCATTAGAATTAAATTCCAATGCATTGTAGAAACTTTTTACCACTTCCTTTTTCTCTGATTTCTTGGAATGTAGCTCCAGGCAAAACGGACCAATACCAATTTCCTGTAACCTTCTATAAACCACTTCTAATGCAACTTTCTTTTCAGAAACAAAAAGCACCCGCTTACCAATTCCTATACAATGGGCTATCATATTAGCAATAGTCTGGGACTTTCCAGTACCGGGCGGCCCTTGCAATACAAAACTGTTGCCGTTTGCCGCTGAAAGTACTGCTGCCATTTGTGATGAATCTGCAGATAAGGGACAGTATATGTCTTTTGGATGAAGTAATTCTTCTACCTTATCTTCAGGAATAAATTCTGGAATTTCCTTAGGAATTTCGGAAGTCATTATTGTACGTATAACAGGGCTTTTGAGCATTTCCTCGTAATGATTATCCAGTTCTTTCCACATTAGGTATTTCTGAAAAGAAAACTCACTAAGCCACACTTCTTCCTTAACTTCCCATCCTCGTTTGTCCCGAATCACCTTTCGTATAATATCAAAAATCAAAGGAACATTTACTCCGGATTCATCCTCTGGAAGCGGATCAAGACCCGGAAAATCCATATTATAATCCTTCTTTAATTTCTGAAGAAGCGTGTGATTCATTACGGTCTCATCATCCCTGAGCGATAAAGAAAATTTGCCACCCACCGACTTCTTTTTAAGATTGACAGGAAGTAACAGCAGTGGAGACCTTCTTATTTGATGACTGCGATCTGTTTCTTTCCAAGAAAGAATTCCAAGGGCAAGAAAAAGGGTGTTTGCTCCAGTCTCTTCTTCTGCATTTACCACTGAACGGTAAAGACTATTTAGCAGTCCCTGAAACTTAGCTTCAGAAATTTTGGTCAACAGCTTTTTTCGTTCAAAATTTAAAGTGATTTGATCTGTTAAAATTTCCTGTTGATCCGTCCTATACAGGTTCAATGAACTTTGTTTCGGTTCGGGTAATATTTCGAAAGCTGCACCATCTGCAAGTATATCCTCTATTTCACTTGGATTATGGCAGAGAATTTCGACAGTCCCTTTGTTTGCTTTAAAATTTAAAAGGCGATTGCGAAAACTAAGATCCAGAAGCTTATCTTTCCATTTGTCCAGTTCTTGTTCCCGTGCCTCGATATCTTCAGGAATGTCAAAATCCTTGAATCGGCGCGTTTCCAATTCAGCCGCTTCTTTTCGTTTATCCCTTTTTGCATTCGGTTGTTTAGAATATAAACCTGAATCATTCAAAGGATGTATTCTCGCATGCCTCCGGCAATGTGTTACGTCTATGCCACATATAAAGTTTTCCTCATCCTCAAAATATTTTTTGCCAGCATTCTCCAATTGAGAGAATCCCGGATTTTTATCTGAAGTAGCTCCTGTAATTTCTATTGCTGCCATCTCATCCAGCTCAATCCTTTTTCTAAAAAACTGGGCATCTTCTTCCAGGGGTCGGGGCATAAACTTGTCTTCCAACCAAAATCCAGTATAGGCATGTCCCTGAACAATAAAAATAATGGAATATATTCCTGCTTGTTCCAAGCAGGAAGCATATAAAAGAGAAATATCTAAGCAGGTCGCCATGCAATTATTAAGAATTTGTTCTGGTGTCCTTACTTTTTGGCCTGAATCTTCAAAACTTGCAGGAGGCTCGGAATATGTAATATTTTCTTCTCGAATAGCTTGATAAATAGCTTGTGCTGTTTGATATACGCGTTCACGATCTTTTGTTTGATAGCTACTTAAGGCAGAGTTTCCTGTCGTTTCCTGAAGGAAATCTGCAGCTTTGCGATTGATCTGTTGAACGATCTTACTATTAGGCATGATATGACTGACTAAAAGTTCAAGGGGCGCTTGCTGACCCAGCCATACATTTTCCGGTTCGATTTCTATATCCTGATACATTTGCGATAGAATATTACCATTTTCATCCTTCAAAGCAAGCAAAATTCTTCCCCGAATCTTCTCATTTACTTTTTTGAAAAAGTCCCAGGAATGGCTTAAAAGGAGATTCTCCAGAACATATATTTCCTCAGGATGAATTGTAGAAATTCCTACTTCAGCGCTTAACACCCCCTCTGGATCTGAACTTATCTGCAGCTTTAAATTCTCCAACTGGTTTTCACTGCTATTTTTAATCTGTAATTGCTGAATTAAAGGAATACGGTTCTGGAGTAGGGCCAGGTTCATCCGTTCTCTCGCTACAAGCTCTAACTGAATATTCATAATAGTTGATTTAGGGATCTCTGATAAAGAATTCTTAGGTTTCTTAAATATTTAGAAACATTATGATGCGATAATGAAGTAAAGAGATGTTGTGGCATATTAAGACAAAGATCTTTGACAGGATCTCGATCATAACTTGAATACACGAATTTTAGAGTGTGTACATGCAAGAGACACAAGGATAATTCAATGTATCCTATAGCTGCAAATCGATCCTGAAACTCGTGATCATTACTAAACACCGAAACCTGGAAAAATACCATTAATAAATTCTGTTGTGGTATTGACATCTACTACTCTAAAATCTGCTTTACAGTTTCGGTAGGGACAAGAATGTACCGCAGATTGCTTAAAAGTAAAAAATTATCTTAAAATTTTACATGAAAAATAGGCTTTATTTCCAACAGACCGGAAAGGACATGAAAAAACCTTCTGTATAGGAAAAGTTATACTCCACAGGAGATAAAAAGAAACGATGTTCCACGTATCCCTCATTATTATTGATTCAATTTGGAAATGTGAATTACTAAAACAATGTTAAAAAAACCGTGTATGTGCAAATTATGTGCAAATGAAAAAAGGCTCCACAGGTAAAACCTTGTGAAGCCTTTGTTTATAGGTGGTCCCACCTGGGCTCGAACCAGGGACCCCTTGATTATGAGAAGTCAAAAATAGCCTACTCATAATTTTCATTTATTTTCGTTTATCTGATTATCAATGTTTTGTAAGTATTTATTTTTATTTTGGTTTCTTTAAATTACCTTTATTTATTAATTTGTTGTACATATGTTGTACATAAAAATGATGGGAATTTAAATATAAAGCTATGGCTTCAATTAAAACCATCCTTCGGAAAACTTCACTAAGAAACGGAAAATACCCAGTTCTTTTAAGGGTAACCAAAGATCGTAAATCTAAGTTTTTTGGGACCCCATTCGAAGCTCAATTAAGTGAATGGGATTCTAAATTAGGAAGATTTAATAAAAAGTTTACTCAGCAACTTAAGTCGAATCGATTAATAGGAAAATTTGAAGATCGTGCTTTAGAAGTCATTAGTGAACTGGGAATGAACCAGGATTTCTATACCCTGAATGATTTTGAAAAGAAGTTCAGGTTACAATCAAATCCCGAAGCTTCAAATATATTTTCATTTTGGCAAGAGCAAATTGATGAATTTAAAGAGGCAGGGAGAATGAGCAATGCAGCCATTTATCACCATACTAGGAATTCAATGCAGAAATTCGCGAAACAAAAGTCTCTACATTTTTACGAAGTGACCCCCACCTTTTTAGATAAATATGAAGTCCACCTTAGAAATAAAGGTGGAACCGGTGGAGGTATTGGCGTTAAAATGAGAGCTATCCGAGCTTTATTCAATGTGGCAATAAAAAGAGGTATAATAGATGAAAAACTATATCCTTTTAAACATTATAAGATTTCTAAACTAAAAGGTAAAGCCATTAAAAAAGCCCTTAATATTGAAGAGGTTCATAACCTGCAAAATTTAGATTTGAGTGATAAACCTCATTTAGTCAATAGTAGAAATTATTTTATTTTTAGCTTTTATACCAGGGGAATGAATTTTGCTGATATGATGAGACTGAGATGGGAAAATGTTTCCGGCGATAGAATTCATTATACCAGAGCCAAAACCAAAGGGAATTTCATCATTAAAATTATGCCACCGGTAAAAGACATACTTGACTATTACCGAAAAAATAAAAAACCCTTTATATTTCCAATAATCCTTAGAGAGAAACTCACCCCCAATCAATTAAATGACAGAAAAAGAAAAACCCTGAGCAAGTTTAATAAGGATTTAAAGGAATTAGCAAGTCTCGCCGAAATAAATAAACCCCTTACGAGTTATGTCGCCAGACATAGCTTCGCCAATTGCTTAAAACAAAAAGGAACGGGAACAGATATCATAAGCGAATCTCTAGGTCATCAAGATATTAAAACCACCAAAGCTTATCTAAAAGAGCTGGATACTGCAATACTGGATGAAGCAAGTGAATTATTATTACAATAGGTAAAGCTTCTATAGACTATAGACACTATCCCGTAAAGTGTGTAAGTTTTAAATAAAGGGGTTTGGCTTTATTACTTAAAGTCGAACCCTTTCTTCA